>CAMCFL010000037.1 GCA_945873715.1 Akkermansia muciniphila | reverse complement strand
TCCCCCAACCCGGCAAGTTCGAGCTCCGCCTCCGCGGGCAGGCCGAGTTCCAGCCAGCCCTGCGCCGCCCGGAGTCGGTGGAGATCCGGGGCGTCGGGCAAGGGTGGTTCCTCGTTCTGGTTCACGGCAAGACGGGCGTCGCCCGCAGCCCGACACTGGGCTGATCCGGGTCAGGCGACAACCCTACGCGGGTGCATCTTGAGTTTGTTGTCACCTTTGTAGGCCCGCTGCCCTCAGCGGGCGTTTGCACGTCGCCGCCTGAGGGCAGGCGACCGACCTCCATGACAAACTCAAGATACACCCCACACGCAGCGCATGAGGTGCAGGCTTGCCGCCCATGCTCCCCGGTTCCAACCTCGCCAAATGAAACAGGAGGTCGTGCCGGTCCAGATCCGGGGCATCCTCCCCGCCAACAGCGGGGTGGCGCTGTTCGTGGGGAATGATGAGAAGGTCTTCGTCATCCAGGTCGAACACAGCATGGGCGTGGTGATCGACATGGCCCTGCGCGGGACCCCGAAGGATCGGCCCCTCACCCACGACTTGATCGGGCATGTCTTCCAAGGGTTCGGCATCACCGTGGAACGGGTGGTCATCACCGAACTCCGGAGTTCCACCTACCTCGCCCGCCTGATCCTCAAGCAGGACAATGAACTGGGACAGAAGATCGTCGAACTCGACGCGCGCCCTTCAGACTGTCTCGCCATCGCCGCGGCCTCGCGTCGTCCGGTGTTCGTCACCCGACGCCTCTTCGACGAAGTCGATGACATGAGCGAAGTCCTCCAGAAGATGAACGAACAGCGCGACAAGGAATCCGAAGAGGGCGACGACGAATCGGACGAACCCGGATCGACCCCCACCTGACGCGCCATGGCACGCACCCCAGCGACGGGCGCGGCGGCAGCCCCGATCCACACCCCCGACACCACTCCGGTGATGCTGGTGGGCGGCGATGATGACTTCGGGATCCAACAGCGTGCGCGCCAACTCTGGGAATCGTGGCGCGCTGCCGCCGGCGGGATGGATCATGAGGTAGTCGACGGGTCGGCCTCCAATTCCGGCGAGGCGCTCGCCGCCCTCGGTCGCCTCCGGGAGGCCCTCCAGACCCTGCCCTTCTTCGGTGGTCCGAAACTGGTCTGGTTCCAGAACTGCACCTTTCTCGGCGAAGATCGGACCAGTGGTTCCGCCGCCGTCACCGAGGCCCTGGCGTCACTCGCCGAGGAACTCAAGGCCTTCCGCTGGGAAGGCGTGCGCCTCCTGATTTCCGCCACCAAACCCGATCGTCGCCGGACGCTGTTCAAGACCCTGGAAAAGTTGGGGTTGGTCGAACTCTTCACCGCACTCAGCGCCGACGACAAGGACTGGGGCTCGAAGGCGGAGACCGAAGCCATCCGGGCCATGCGCGCCGGCGGACGCACCATCTCGGACGAGGCCCTCGGCGAACTGGTCACCCGCACCGGCCCCAATCTCCGCCTGCTGGCCCAGGAATGTGAAAAGCTCATCCTCTATACCAGCGGTCGCGCGGAGGTGACCCGACTGGACATCGAGGCGGTTACCGCCCGACAGAAGACCGCCCAGGCCTTCGCCCTCGCCGAAGCCCTCGGGAACCGGGACCTCGGCAAGCTCCTCCGGACGCTGGACGAAGAGTTGTGGGAGATCCGCACCGGCACCGACAAGAAGAAGTCCGAGATCGGCCTGCTCTACGGTCTCATCTCCAAGGTCCGCAACCTGATCCTGGTCCGGGAACTGATGCACGCCGGCTACCTGAAACCCGCGAGCCAATACAACGCCCTCAAGTCCCAGCTCGACCGCATCCCCGCCGATGAAATGCCGTCGGACAAGCGGTACAACCCGCTGACGATCCATCCCTTCGTCCTGTTCCAGGCCCAGTTGCAGGCCCAGAACTACACCTCCGACGAATTGGTCCGCGCGATGGGACTTCTCCTGGAGGCGAACCGGAAGCTGGTCAGCAGCGATGCCGACGAGGCCCGCGTGTTGCAGCAGGTCCTCGTCGAGATCGTGGGAGCCGGGATCGCCCAACGCAGCCCGCAGCGCCGTTGACGCATCGCCGTTGCGATCAGGCACGGGGGGATGGGCAGCCTGCCCGTCCGTTCCGAGGGCTGGCGGGCCGCCAGCCCCCCGGTCTTGAATCACTTTGGCAGCAGCTCGGACACCAGCGACTTCTCCTCCTTCAACTCGGCTTCCGTCGCGGCAATCTTCGTCTTCGAGAAATCGCTCAGTTGAACCCCTTGGATCGTCTCCCACTTGCAACCATTGCTCCGGGTCGGGTAGCTGAACATCAGCCCCTTCTCGATCCCGTAGGAACCATCGGAACACACCGCGACCGAGAAACAGTCGTCCGGATGGGTCGGCATGTTGAGGGCGCGGACCGTGTCCACCACCGCGTTGGCCGCCGAGGCCGCCGAGCTCAGGCCACGGGCTTCGATGATCGCCGCCCCACGCTTCTGGACCGTGGGGATGAACTTGTCGGCAAACCACGCATCGTCGTTGATCACCTGCGGGACCGGAAGCCCCTGGATACGGGCGTTGGCGAAATCCGGATACATGGTCGAGCTGTGGTTGCCCCAGATCGCGATGTTCGATACCTGCGAAATCCCCACGCCGGCCTTCTGCGCGAGCTGGGTCTTGGCGCGGTTCTGATCGAGCATGGTCATCGCGAACCACCGGTCCTTCGGCACTTCCGGAGCGGAGTTCATCGCAATCAGGCAGTTCGTATTGCACGGATTGCCCACCACCAGCGTCCGGACGTCCGATGCGGCGTTCCGCTGGATGGCCTGCCCCTGTCCAGTGAAGATCTTGCCGTTGATCCCCAGCAGGTCCTTCCGCTCCATGCCCGCCTTCCGCGGCACCGAACCCACCAGCAGCGCCCAGTTCACGCCCCGGAATCCCTCGTCCAGGCTCGCCGTCGGAACCACGCCGGCCAGCAACGGAAACGCGCAGTCATCGAGTTCCATCACCACGCCGTTCAACACCTTCAAGGCCGGCTCGATCTCGATGAGGTGCAGGATCACCGGCTGGTCGGGCCCGAACATCGCTCCCGATGCGATGCGGAACAGCAGGGAATAACCGATCTGACCGGCCGCGCCGGTCACCGCAACTCGAATGGGGGGATTCATCTCAGTGAACAGTTTTCAATTCCAGGTTTTCAATCTTCAGCATCCGTCGGAAGCCTTGGAATTCTACCGCCCACCGCCACCAAGACAAGACTCACCTTGCCAGCGGCCGCAACCCCGCGCCCGCCACTCCGGCCTTGCACTTCAGGTCCCACCCTCTTCCCCTCGACCAGATGTTGGTTTCCGCCCGATCGCTCTCCGTCCTCGTCCTCTCCCTCTGGATCGGCTTCGCCCCCCTTCCCGGCCTGGCCTCCGAGCCGGCAATCGTCCTTCGCCCCCTCCCCGCAACCCTCACCCGCGTCCCTCAGACCCTCCTCAACCTCGCCCACTCCGCAGAAGCCCAGCGCGAGATGAAGATCCCAGAAACCGACTATCAGGCCTTCGATGATTTCCTCCGCGGCCCCGACGCCGATTGGATGCGTCTGCGCAACCATCCCGAATCCGAACTCCGCACCGCCATTGCCCGCGGCGAGGTCCGCCTCGCCAAGGAAGTCGCCCTCCGCTTCGGTGAACCGGCGCTCGAGCGACTCCGCCAACTCGAACTCCAGGCTCAGGGAAGCCGCGCCATCCTACGCCCCGAAATCGTCCAGCACCTCGGCATCTCCCCCGAACAGCTGAACCGCATCGAAGCCCTGTTCAGCCGGACCGAAGACGCCGTGCTCCGCGCCCGCCAACCGGATGCCGTCGGAAATCCCGCCCTCGCCGTCACCGCCCAGCGTCTCCGCTCCGCCGAAGGCCCCCAGGTCGACCAGATCCTCACCTACACCCAGCGCAACACCTACCGCTCCCTCCTCGGCGTCAAGTTCGATACGTCTGCCTTCAAGCGGGTCTTCCCGCTCGCCCCGGAGCTCATCGATTCCGGCACCTGGCTGAATGACCGGAAGGTCAAACTTGCCGACTTCCGTGGCAAGGTGGTCCTCGTCCACTTCTACGCGTTCCAATGCCACAATTGCCGCGCCAACTTTCCCATCTATAACCGTTGGCATAAGTCGCTCCGCGAAAAAGGCGTCGAGCTGATCGGCATCCAGACTCCCGAAACCTCCGACGAACGCGATCCCGCCCGCGTCATTGAAGCCGCTGGCAAGGACGGATTCGAATTCCCCGTCCTCATCGATCTCAAGAACCAGAATTGGGACGCGTGGGGAAACACCATGTGGCCCACCGTCTATGTCATCGACAAGCGCGGCTATCTCCGACACTGGTGGATGGGCGAACTCAACTGGCAGGGTGCCCAGGGCGACCGCTTCATCGAACGTCTCGTGGATCGTCTGCGGGCCGAATAAGCTCCCTCCGTTCATCCCAGCATGGAAGGAATGGGAGTTGGTGCCAGAGGGGAGAATCGAACTCCCGACCAAGGGCTTATGAGTCCCCTGCTCTACCGCTGAGCTACCCTGGCACCGGTCCCGCCACCGTCGGGCGGGCGCCAGGGGCGTCCATCCCGTTCCGGTCGGCAAAAACGCCTTCGCAGCGGCGCGAAGGCGGCGCGAGAATTAGGGTCGGAGTCCCCCTCCGGCAAGTTCTTTTCTGGCCTCGCTTCATTCCCCGCGGTTTCATCGGCCGTTCAGAATACCCTATGGCTTCGATCAAGTTCGGTACCGACGGCTGGCGTGCCGTCATCGCGGAAGACTTCACCTTCGCCAACGTCGACCGCGTCGCCCAGGCCACCGCGGATTACTGGAAGACGCATCCCGTGCCGGGCACCACCCCCCGCGTCGTGGTCGGATACGACCGCCGGTTCCTCTCCGAGCAGTTCGCTGCACGGGTGGCCGAGATCCTCGCCGGCAATGGATTCACCGTCACCCTGACCCACACGCCCACGCCCACGCCGTCGGTTTCCTTCGCGGTGAAACAGCAGAAGGCCATCGGCGGGGTCATGCTGACGGCGAGCCACAATCCGCCCGCTTTCAACGGCTTCAAACTCAAGGCGTGGTACGGCGGATCGGCCGAGCCCGCGATGTGCCAGGCGGTCGAAGCGCTCCTGGATCAATCGCCGGTCCAGGCCCTGCCCTTCGCCGAGGCCAAACGCCAAAGGAAGATCGTCCTGAAGGACATCCGGCCGGCCCATTACACCGCCATCAAACGCCTGGTGGATTTCGATCTCGTCGCCCAATCCGGACTCCGCTTTGCCCACGAAGCCCTCTATGGCGTGGGTGCCGGATGCTTCGATGACCTGCTCGCCGGGACCTCCTGTCGGGTCACCACCCTCAACGGCGAACACAACCCCGGCTTCGGCGGGATCAACCCGGAACCCATCGCCCGCAATTACGTCCGGTCCGCCGCCTACCTCGCCCAACATCCCCACGACCTCTGCCTCGTCACCGACGGCGACGCCGACCGCGTGGGGGGCATGGATGGTCGCGGCAACGCCCTCTCCACCCATCAGATCATCTGTCTGCTGTTGAACCATTATATCCTGAACCGCAAACAGGGCGGACGGGTGGTCAAGGCCCTCACCACCACCTCGATGGTCGACAAGATCTGCGCCCGCCACGGACTGGAACTGGTCGAGACCGGAGTCGGCTTCAAGTACATCGCTGCCGAGATGATCCGGGGCGGTGTCCTGCTGGGATTCGAGGAGAGCGGCGGGATCGGGTTCCCCGGTCACATCCCGGAACGCGACGGCATCGCCGCCGGTCTCGTGCTGCTGGAACTCCTCGCGACAGAGAAGAAGCCGCTGACCAAGCTCCTCGCCGGACTGGAGAAGGAATACGGGCCGCATCGCTACGCGCGGATCGACACCCATTTCCCCCTCGAGAAACGCGCCGCCCTGATGGCGTTCTGCAAGGATCACGGTCCCATCCGACTCCTTCAGTCGCCGGTGAGGGACGTGAAGTCCTTCGATGGTGTCAAGTTTGTGGCCGAGGACGGCACCTGGCTGATGCTGCGGGGTTCGGGCACCGAACCGATCCTCCGGATCTACGCCGAAGCCCGCTCCGATGCGGACGCCCAGGCCCTGTTGCAGATCGGGGTCAAGCTGACGAAGAAGGTCTGAGGAAGAAACGCCCGCCGAGGGCAGCGGGCCTACAACGACGACAACCCATCCATCGGCGGCACCGCCCCTTCCCAACGCCCCGGGACCATGGCTACTCTCGGTCATGGCCCCTTTCCGTTTCCTCACCTGCGGACTCGTCCTGCTGTCCTCCGCCCTCCTGAATGGAGCGGACGAGGCCTTCACCCCGCTTTTCAACGGCCGCGATCTCACCGGCTGGGTCAACGTCAACTGCGCTCCGGAGACCTTCACGCCGCGGGACGGCATGATCCATTGCGACGGCATCCCCACCGGGGCCCTGCGAACGGATCGTCAGTACGAGAACTTCATCCTCGAACTGGAATGGCGGCATCTGAAGTCCGGCGGCAACGCGGGCGTGTTCATCTGGGCCGGCCCCTTGCCGGCCGTCGGACAACCCTTCCTCCGGTCCATCGAGGTCCAGGTGCTGGATCACGGCTACGGCAAGTCCGACTGGTTCACCACCCATGGCGACATCTTTCCCATCCACGGCTCCCAGATGACGCCCTTCAGTCCCAGCAAGGGTGACCGCAGTTTCCCCAAGGAATTCCGGAGCAAGGGCACCAACGAATGGAACCACTACCGGATCGTCGCCACCAATGGGGTGATCCGCTTGTCCGTGAATGGAGCCGAAGTCTCCGGAGGAACCGACTGCAACTGGCGCAAGGGCTACATCGCGCTCGAATCCGAGGGCGGCACCGTGGACTGGCGCAACCTCCGGATCCACGAGTTGCCTTCCACCGGTGCGACCCAGGCCCAGTCGGCACCCACGGCGGAAGCCTGGGACTCCCTGTACGACGGTCGCAGCCTCCGCGGATGGCGCACGACGCCCGGGACCGCCCAGGTCTGGAAGAACTCCGACTGGACCCTCCGCGGCGCGGCCAGCGCCAGCCCGGACGCCATCCTGTGGTCTGATGCCAAACCCGCCGGGAACGACCTGTTCCTCGACTGGAAGTGGTCGGCCAAACCGGGCCTGCGCCTGCCACCCGTGGCACTTCAGTCGGTTGGCAGCGGCGAGACCCTCGTGCTGCCCCCGCTGGAGAAGGCTTCGCCCGACGGCTGGAACCGACTCGAACTGCGCCGGACCGCACAAGGCTTCGACCTGATCCTGAACCGCACGCCTGCCGGGTCGATCGTCGCTCCCGCAGGTCCCGTCCGCTTCGGGCTCAAGCCCTCCGACCGGGAAGTCACCGTTGCCAGTCCCTACGCCCGCCGGGCTTCGCTCCCGTGAGGGATGCCTCCCGGTTGGCTTCCGGACTTCGGGGCCTTGGGTTGGCTGGGATCGTGAGTGTGGCGGCGTTGGGAATCTCCCTCCTGCCGGGGGTGGCACGGGGCGGCGACGCGGAACCAAGACTGTCCCGAACCGTTCTCGCCACCAATCTGATCGAACCGATCGCCCTCGATGTCGCCGCCGACGGGCGGGTGGTGTTCGCCGAGCGCCGGGGAGCCGTGAAGGTCTGGGAGCCGCCGCAGGGCAACGTCGTGACCGTGGGGACCCTGCCGGCCTTCCGCGGGCCGGAGGACGGCATCCTCGGACTGACGCTGGATCCGGGCTTTGCCACCAACGGCTGGTTGTATCTTTATCACGCCACCATTGGGGTTCAGGAGAATCGGGTCTCGCGATTCACCCTGACCGGCAATGCGCTGGATCCTGACTCCCAGAAGGTATTGCTGCGCATCCCAACCGTGATCCCAAAGCCAAACCACTCCGGTGGCGGCCTTGGCTTCGATCGTGCCGGGAACCTCTACGCGGGCACGGGCGACTACACCTTCGCCGACAAGTCCGAGGGCTATGCCCCGCTGGATGAACGGCCCGGTCGCGCCTTGTACGATGCCCAGCGGACCGCCGCCAACACGGACGATTTTCGGGGAAAGATCCTGCGCGTCCATCCGGAGCCCGACGGCAGTTACACGGTGCCCAAGGGCAATCTGTTCCCTCCTGACACCGACCGGGCCCGACCGGAGATCTACGTGATGGGATGTCGGAATCCCTTTCGGTTCTCGATCGATCCGGTCACCGGATCGCTCTACTGGGGAGATGTGGGACCCGACGCCCTCGCCTCGGACGCGGGTCGTGGTCCGGCGGGCTTTGATGAGTTCAACGTGGCGCGGACCGCCGGGAACTTTGGCTGGCCCTACTTCAATGCCGACAACCGGCCTTATGTCGCCTGGGACTTCGAAGCCCGGGTCTCGGGAAAACCGTTTGATCCGGCGCACCCGGTCAACGGTTCCCCGAACAACACCGGCCTCGGGGATTTGCCCCCGGCCCGACCGGCCTTCCTGTGGTACCCGCCCGGTCCCTCGGCGCGCTGGCCGGAGCTGGGTTCAGGACCACGGTCGGCAATGGCGGGGCCGGTGTTCCACTACCGTGCGGAGAACCGTTCCCCACGGCAACTGCCCGCCGCGTTCGATGGGGCCGTCTTCCTTTTCGAATGGGAGCGCGGCTGGATCCAGGCCGTCTGGCTGGACGACTCCGGCAAGGTCCAATCCCTGCGTCGGGTGATGCCGGAACAGCGGTTCCGACGCCCGATCAGCCTGCAACTCGGGCCCGACGGCGCGCTCTACCTGCTGGAGTGGGGCAGCAACTGGTCGAACAACCAGGATGCCGCCCTTGTGCGGATCGGCTCGCAGCCTTGAGGTCGCGCCGATCGCGCCGAACCCGCCGCTCAACCGGCCACCGATGACGACCACACTTTGCAAAGGGTGGTCGTGTCTCCACTTCGGGCTCGGCCCTCAGGCGGCGCGGGAAGAAGCGCCCGTTGAGGGCAGCGGGTCTACAACGATGGAAACGGACTCAGGATGCGTCTCCCGCCACGTCTTCCGCAGATGGGCTCTTGCCGAGGGGAGGCTCGATGTCCTCCCATGGCGGGAAATGGCATCACGGATCACCGCCGCCCTGCTGGGACTTGTCCTGTGGATGGTCTTCCCTGCGCTCGGGGCGAGCCGGGCAGAGCGGGAGGCCGAGGCGGACGCGTTCTTCGCCGGCCCCATCCTGCGCTGGCAACTGCGGCTCTCCGAGTCGTCGATGCAAAGCCTGCGCGAAGATCCGCGCCGTTATGTCCTGGCCGAATTGACCGTCGGTGGACGGACCTATCCAGGGATCGGCGTGCATCTCAAGGGATCGGCCGGGAGCAAGCGCTCGATCGATGATCGGCCGGCAATGACGCTCAAATTCGATCGGTTCAAAGCGAAGCAGCGCGTGTTCGGACTGGAGAAGATCCACCTGAACAATTCGGTCCAGGACCCTTCTTACCTGAACGAGAATCTGGCCAGCAGGACTTACCGGGCGGCCGGCATTCCCGCCACCCGGGCCAGCCATGCCCTGCTCGAGTTCAACGGGCGTGAGATGGGCATGTACGTCGTCAAGGAGGCCTACGACGAACACTACCTCAAGCGCCATTTCCCTGGCGACCTCGGGCGTCACGGCAACCTCTACGACGGCGGTTTCGTTCGGGACATCCTTCAAAGACTGGAACGGGATGCCGGAGACGGCCCGCTCGATTTCTCTGACCTGATCGCCCTGCGGGACGCCACTTCATCCCCTCTGGCTGATCGCCCGGAGCGCTTGGAAAAGACCCTGGATGTGGACCGGTTCCTCAGTCTGATGGCCATCCAGATGACCCTGGACGACTGGGACGGATACGTGCGGAACCGCAACAACTACCGGATCTATTTCCAGCCGGATGGACGGGCAGTGTTCCTGCCCAGCGGCATGGACCAATTGCTCCGACACGCCGATGCCCCGGTGCACGACACCTATGGCGGACGGGTCGCCAGTGCGCTGATGGCCCTGCCCGCCGAGCGTCTGCGACTGCGGGACCGGATGCGGTCGCTGGGATCCAATGTCCTTTCCGAGAGGTGGCTCGCGCAGCAGATGCGGGAGATCCAGGGACGGCTGGATGCGGCGGCATCCCTGACGCGGATGGGGCCCCAATCCCTGTTCCCCGAACGCGACAGCCACATCACCCGTTTGCAGCAACGGATGGCCGTCGTCCGGAGGGAACTGGATCAATGGCCGGATCCCCTGCCCCCATGGCCCAAGGGTCGGCGGGAGCAATTGGGCAGGGCCCCCTGGAACACCTACGTCCAGACCGGAAAGGCCGATTGCATCACCACCAACGGACCCAACGGACAACGCCTGATCCAGATCCAGATTCGGGAAGGCACGACCCGGGCGACCCTGCGCACCGGTCTCACGCTGCCGGCCGGGCGCTATCGGTTCGATGGCATCGCCCGCACCCTCGGAGTGGTTCCCTTGCAGGACGATCTGGGCGTCGGTGCCGGATTGCGTCTGACCGGCATCACCGGCACCCAGCATCTGGAAGGAGACACCGAATGGTCCCCGCTCCGCCATGACTTCGAACAGTCCGAGGATGGACCCGTCGAGTTCATCATCGAACTCCGGGCGCACGCGGGCCAGGCGTGGTTCGACCTCGATCGGCTCGGGATCGAGGCCCGGTGAGGGTGCATCTGGAGTTTGTTGTCACGAATGGAGGCCCGCTGCCCTCAGCGGGCGCTTTCACATCGCCGCCTGAGGGCAGGCGGCCTGCATCCATGACCAGCTCAAGATGCACCCTCTCGGTGATCACCCGCCCGCCATCGCGCCCACGATCAGGAAAGGTTCGGCCCCTTCGATCACCGCTCCGGGGAGCGGGGTTTCGGGCGGTTCATGCGAGAGGTCTTCGCGGCAGGCGAAGTAACGAACGAACGGGCGCCGGCGAAGCGTGCCGTGTTCCCGGATCATCCCGCGGAGGACGGGATGGTCGGATTCGAGTCGATCGAGCACCGCTCCGATCGTGACGGGCGCGGCGACCTCGAGAACCAACTCTTCCCCTACCCGGGCCATGGTCCGCAGGTGGTAAGGCAGGACGACGCGGATCACAGCAGCACCTGGACCTCGACCGAAAGCACCGGCGGAAGATCACGGACGACGGGAGCCCAATGATCCCCGCCGTCCTGCGAGGCGTAGACCTGGCCGCCCGTCGTTCCGAAATACACTCCGCAGGAAGGAAGCGAATCCACGGCCATCGCTCCGCGAAGGATGTTCACGTAGCAATCCTTCTGGGGCAGGCCCTCGGTCAGCGCCTCCCACTCCCCACCCGCGCGGCTCCGGTACACCCGTAGCTTGCCGTCGGGCGGATAGTGCTCCGAGTCGCTCTTGATCGGGACGACATAGACGGTCTCGGGTTCGTGCGCATGGACGGCAATCGGGAAGCCGAAATCCGAGGGAAGATTGCCGCTGATCTCGCGCCAGTTCTCCCCACCATCTTCGCTGCGCATCACGTCCCAGTGCTTCTGCATGAACAGGGTCTCCGGCCTGGAAGGATGCATCGCGATGCGATGGACGCAGTGTCCGACGTCGGCATCCGGATCCGGCAATTCGTAGCGGGATTTCAAACCCCGATTCATGGGCATCCAGATCTTGCCCCCGTCGAGCGTCCGGAAGACGCCCGCCGAAGAGATGGCGATGAACATCCGGTCCGGATTGGCGGGATCGATGATCACGGTGTGCAGCCCCATGCCGCCAGCACCCGGCTGCCAGAGATGGCCTTTGACGCTGCGCAGACCCGACAGTTCCTGCCAGGTGCGCCCTCCGTCGCCGGACCGGAACAAGGCCGCATCCTCCGCTCCGGCGAACACAACGTCGGGATCGGTCAAAGACGGCTCCAGATGCCAGATCCGCTTGAACTCCCATGGGTGCTGGGTGCCGTCGTACCACTGATGGGTTCCGGGAGTTCCCTCGTACTTGAACTCGTTGCCGACCGCTTCCCAGGTCGCTCCCCCGTCGTTCGACCGTTGGATCACCTGTCCAAACCAACTGCTCGATTGGGAAGCGTAGATCCGGTTCGGATCTGCGGGAGATCCCTTGAGATGATAAACCTCCCAGCCGGCGAAGTGCGGCCCGGAAACTTCCCAGCGCTCGCGGGAGGCATCGGAAGTCAGGATGAACGCACCCTTGCGGGTGCCGACGAGGACTCGAACGGTGCTCATGCGTTTTTCGGGAGTGTCAGGATGCAGGTGCAACGAAAGGACGAACGAAGAAACGAAGCAAGGACCGGT
>CAMCFL010000036.1 GCA_945873715.1 Akkermansia muciniphila | reverse complement strand
GTTCCTCGATTATACCCATCCCGGTGCTCTCCAATGGTGGCATGGAATGCAGCAGCAAGTCTTCGACTGGGGAATCGACGGCTGGAAGCTGGATGGCACGGACACCCTGTTCTCCGGGCCGGGATTCTTTCCCTACCAGCGGACCCACGCCGGATGGATGTCCACCCGCGCCTACATGGACCTCTACAACCGCGAGGAGTACCGACACGGGCTGACGCAGAATCCGGAGTTCATCGTCCTGACGCGGGCCATCGATGATCGCTACTTCCCGCTGAGTCATCCGGAGGGGTTCGCGCCGTTCGACGCCGCTCCGGTGACCTGGGTTGGGGATCGGACCCATGAATGGTCGTCGAAGGCGGCCGGGGGGAGTGATGATGCCGATGCCGTTCGCACGTCGGGTTCCTTGCTCGATCGAGGGTTCGAGGGGGCGTTGCGCGACATCCTGGCCAGTGCGGCCAAGGGCTACTGCGTGGTCGGCGATGACATCGCGGGTTATCACGGACCCGACCCGATCCCGCCGCATCTCTACATCCGATGGGCGCAGTTCGCCGCCTTCACGGGGCTGTTCCTGAACGGGGGACACGGGGAACGACGGCTGTGGGAGCGGACCCGGGAAGAGCTGGAGATCGTCCGGAAGTACGCCTGGCTGCACACCGAATTGGTTCCCTACCTCTATGCGCAGGTCGTCCGGTGCCATGAGGGTGGCCCCACGCTCATGCGGCCGGTGAAGGGATCCTATCATTTCCTCTTGGGCGATGACCTGCTGGTGGCCCCGATCCATCGGGACAGCCTGACGAACACGGTCGAACTGCCGGCAGGAAGATGGCGGTACCTCTTCGATGACCGGGAACGGATCACCGGCCCGACGTCGATCACCCGGTTGTTTCCGCTGGATGAGTTCCCGGTGTACGTCCGGGAGGGGGCCATCATTCCGTTGAAGGTCAGTCGGGCCTACTCGGGGTTTGGCGATACGAACTCGGCGGGTCACCTGACCTGGGCGGTGTGGCCGGAAGGGAAGCGGGAGTTCACCCTGCCGCATTCCGACGGGTCTGGAGAAACGACATTGCGGGTAGATGAGGAAGAGGGCGGGTTGCGCCTGCAACTGGCAGGCGTCGCCCAACCTCATGTCCTGCGGATCCATCGTCCGACGAAACCCGGGACGGTCCTGCGCGATGGGCTTTCACTGGTTGAGGGCCGCGATTGGCACTTCGATTCCCAGACCGCGAAGCTCAGTGTGACCAATGGAGCCGGGACGAATGCGCGGTATGAGATGAGATAGGACCGCCTGCCGAGGACAACGGGCCCATGGGGAGTGCTATTTCTGGAGTCGGAAGTAGCGGGCGGGGCCGGTGGCGCTGAGTTCGACCGTGTAGACGCCGCCTTCGAGAACCGGGATCTCGGTGACGGGGCTCCACTGGGTTGCCTGAAGGATTGACGACGACACGAGCGAATACCCGGAGGCGTCGGATGGCCAGGAAAGCCGCACGATCCCCGGGCTGGGTTCGACAAAGTCGATCACCGGGGGCGGGAGGCTGGCATCCACCAGCGTGAGGTGCATCAGGGCAAAGTCGACGTAGAGGCTGAACTGGTAGGTGTCGAATCCGGTCAGGCTGGGAGTCGTGTAGTTGAAGAGGCTGCCGTAGAAGCCACTGGCGGCGCATTCGAGCGGATTCTGCCAGGGTTCCTCTCCGTTGAGCAGGGGCACCACCTCGATGGCACCGCCTGCGCCCGCGGTGTTGGCCAGGAGTTTGGCTGCAAACGATTCGATGGCGAACGGTTGGCTGTCCTCGCGGGAGAGGGTGAAGGTCGCCTTGCTCGTCACCGGACCGGTCGTGACTGCCTGCGCTTCCAGGCCGGTCGGCCAGGGCACCCGAACCGTCCGCCCGATCGGGTTGGTCAATCCGACCCCACCCGTGAACAGTTTGTCCCGGGTGAAAGTGAACCGGTAGCCCTGAGTGGTGATGGTGTCCGAGGTGGTTCCGGAAACCGTGGAGTCGATCGTCTGGGTGACGTCGAAGAAGACGGTGGTGGCCGCCCGGATCTGCCGTGAGTCCGCAAGGCAGGTGAGCAACCCGGCGAGGATGCCGCCAAGTCGACACGAGTTCGGTATGGTTTTCATGAGGCTATTTCGGGGTGTGACGCAATTCGATGAGGGTGTTCTCGACGGCGGTGTTGACCGTGCGCAGGTAGGGCTTCGAGAAGATCACGCCTTCGATGGAGCCACGCCAATCGAACCGCTGGCGGGTCAGACCGAGATGAGCGCGGAGCCTCCGGTGCCCGTCATGAACAAGCCGTCAACGACCCCGACAAGATTGGCACCCGCGGGATCCTTGCCGGACAGGTTCCAGACGATGGGGCGGTCCGACGGGAAGATAGGTTCATAGGAAGCTCTCTCCATGCTCGGCTTCACTCCGAACTCCACAAGGCACCCCCTTGCCAAAGCTGCCCCCCATCTTGCCCGGGTGGCCCCGGTGGGAGTCTCGATCTGAACAACGGCACCAAGCCGTGGAGATCTGCCTATCCCCCCGCCATGACGGGACGGAACCCAGCTTCCGTCAGGATCCGCGCGACCGCCTCGCGCTGGTCTCCCTGGATCTCGATCTGACCGTCCTTCACCGTCCCGCCCGTTCCGCAGGTTCGCTGCATGGTCTTCGCCAGCGATTCCTTTTCGGCCGCGCCGATCCCAACGAAATTGGTGACCACCGTGACCGTCTTGCCGCCGCGTCCGGCTTTCTGGCGGATGATGTCCACCCGACCCCGGCTCTTGCGCGGGGCGACCGGGGCCACGGGATCGTCTGGCTTGCCCGGCGGAAGTCCGGCACTGCTCAACCCGGCGAAGGGATTGTTGAACTCGTCCATGCGCTTCGCAGGATGCCAGTCCGGCTTCGAGGGATCCAGCCCGGGGGAGGAAGGCATTCCCAGATTCAAGTTTCAAGAACGTGAGTTTCGAGCCGCCTGCGGAGCATGAGCGGGCTCCCGGGACAATCGTGCAGTCCGCGACGACTTGAATCTTGAAACTGAAATCTTTCGTCCGCCCCTGATGTCCGCGATCGCCGGTGGATTCCCGGGAAGATTCCGGGTTCAATCGTCGCAATGCCATCCTTGAAGCGGGTTCGCCGCACTCTCCCTTCCGTCGCCCTCCTGCTGGGGGCCCTGACTGTCCCCGCCGCCGACAAACCGGCGCCAAAGCCATCGGGTCCGCAGACGGACGGAATCTTCCGCAAGGTCATCCTGGATGCCGATCGTGACCTGGATGGCGATGGCACGATTGATGACGTGGTCGTGGATCCGATGGAGATTGCCACTGCGCCGGACGGACGGGTGTTCCTGATCGAGCGCGCCGGCGTGGTGAAGATCTGGAAGCCGGACACGAAGACGACGGTGGTGGCGGCGAAGATCGAGGTGTTCAAGGAACTGGAGGATGGGTTGCTGGGCATCGCGCTGGATCCGAAGTTCACCGAGAATCATTGGGTTTACCTCTTCCATTCCGAGCCCGAGACCCGCAAGTCCGCGACCGGGGGCAAGACGGGCGACAACCTGGTCTCCCGGTTCACCCTCAAGGGCGACGTCCTCGACCTGGCTTCGCGCAAGGAACAGATCCGCGTCACCACCCAGCGCGACGACTGCTGTCACTCGGCAGGTTCGCTGGCCTTCGATGCCCAGGGGAACCTCTATGCCTCCACGGGCGACAACACGCACCCGGGCGCTTCCGACGGGTTCACCCCGGTCGACGAGCGCGACGGACGCGGCCCGTGGAACGCCCTCAAGTCGGCTGCCAACGCCAATGATCTGCGCGGAAAGATCCTGCGCGTGCATCCCGAGCCGGACGGGACGGTGACCATTCCCAAGGGCAATCTGTTCCCGCCCGGGACTTCCAACACCCGTCCGGAAATCTATGTCATGGGCAATCGCAATCCCTGGCGCATCGATGTCGATCGTCGCACCGGGTACCTGTACTGGGGTGAGGTCGGGCCGGACGCCGGCGGTCCGAATGAAAAACGGGGACCGGCCGGATTCGATGAGGTCAATCAGGCGCGCGCGGCCGGGAACTTCGGGTGGCCGCTGATCATCGCCGACAACAAGCCGTATCGTAGACACGACTTCGCCACCGGCGTGAACGGCGACGCCTGGGATCCGGCGCATCCGCTGAACGAGTCCCGCTACAACACGGGTCCGCGCGAGTTGCCGCCCGCACAACCGGCCTTCATCTGGTATCCGTACTCCGCGTCCACCCGCTTCCCGGTGGTTCGAGATGGCGGCCGCACGGCGTGTGCGGGCCCGGTGTATTACTTCGACGAGAAACTCGCTTCGCCCACCCGGTTGCCGCGCGAGTTCGATCACACCCTCTTCATCTACGAATGGTCGCGGAACTGGATCATCGCGGTGCATCTGGACGACAAGAACCAGATCGCGAAGAAGCCCGATGGCACCCTGCACATGGACCGGTTCTGCCCCAACATGACCTTCATGCGTCCCACCGATCTCAGCATCGGACCCGATGGCTGCCTGTACGTCCTCGAGAACGGGACCGGCTGGAACGGCAACCGTGACACCCAGTTGGTCCGCATCGAGGTGGGGAATCCGTAGCCCCTGGGGAGCAGCGGCCTGATTGTAGGCCCGCTGTCCTCAGCGGGCGTTGTCTCCAGCGCCGCCTCGGGGCAGGCGGCCTACAATGTTACCGTGTCTGGTAGCTGACGAAGGCCACGCGTTTACTGTCGGGAGACCAGCAGGGGACGTTGATGGTACCTTGGCCACCAAACAGCGTCGCCAGGACTTCGATCCGCCCCGTTGCGAGATCCAGCAGGCGCAGGCTGACATCCTTGTTCTCCGGGTGGCCGGTCACCTCCCGGGCGTAGGTCAGGATCAGCAGCCACTTGCCGTCCGGGGAAGGATGCGGGAACCAGTTGCTCGCCTCATCGCGCGTGATCTGGGTCGGGTTGCTGCCGTCGGCGTCGATGCGCCAGACCTGCATTCCGTCGGAACGCTCCGAATTGAAATAGATGAACTGTCCGTCAGGCGAATAGTCGGGGCCATCGTCCAGGCCGCGTGAAGTCGTCAGCCGCGTCTCCCGACCGCCCCCGACCGGTGTGGTGTAGATGTCGAACTCCCCGTTCCGTTCCGCGCTATAGGCGAGGGTTTTCCCGTCAGGCGACCAACCGTGCCAATAGGAGGGGGCCTGCTGCGTCACGAGCTTCGGAACGCCGCCCGCAATGGGCAGGGTGTAGATGCGGGACCGACGATCGCCCTGGCTCTGATCGCTGATGACCAATTGGGTGCCGTCGGGCGAGATGCCGTGGTCGCTGTTGCACCGGACGGCGAAACCTGTAGCGATGGGCTGCGGCTCACCGCCGGCCACCGGGATGCGATGGATGCGTCCCTGGCCGTTGAACAGAAGGCTGACGCCGTCGGGCGACCAGTTGGGGGCCTCGATCTTGTTGGTGGTCCACCAGACCACGCGTCGATCCTTGGAGGCGATGACCACCGTCTCCAGGGTGCTCAGCAATCTGGGAGTCGGGTTGGGCGGCGGATTCACCGTCAGTTCCACCTTCGAGAAGACCGCGGTCTCCGGGGCGTCGTCGTTGTGGGCGCACACGCCCAACCCGACGTAGAAAGGTTCGTCCAGCTCCAGACGGAACGATCCGCCCGCGGGTTCCAGCTCGCCTCCGTTGCGGGCGATCGACATCGAGACATACCGCCCCCGCTTCTCCAGGCGCAGTCGGGTGGGGCCCTTCACGGCGGACTGGATTTCGCGGGTCATCGCGCCGGTCGTCTCGCGGTATTGAAGCGAGGTCAAGCCATCGCCATGCAGCGCCGCGTCGGCATAGGCGGAATCGGAATCGAGAGATTGCCGCACCAGCAGACAGGCCTTGCGATGTGGGTCGAGGCCCTTTCCTTCGAAGGTGATGTCGGCGCTCAGGGTCACGTCGCCCGAGACCTGCTTCCAGACGAAGTGCAGCGCGTCGTTGGTGAACCACATGTTCTTTCCGCCGCCGGTGACCCGGTAGCGGGCCTGTGCGGTATCGAACACGGCGGCCCCCCCGCGCTTCGGTTCGCCCACGTCCGTCGCGCGGGAGAACTCACCGAGGTCCGCCCCGGAAAGGCTCGCCGCGAAGATCAGGGCAAGGAAGCAGGCGAGCGCCAGGCGCGGAGACGGAGGCATGTCCTGCATCCAACCCCAATCAGCAGGCGTTGGCAATGCGTGGGGCTGCGTCGGGCGGGAATCGGGCGCATCTTGACACTGCCCCCAACAAAGGAGAGCCGGTTCCTGAATTCGTAGCCGCGGGGCGGCGTGGGAGGGGAGCCCACAGCGGGAGCTGTGGGTCACCCGGAGCAGAGGTAAGGGAGCCCCGGAGGGGCGAAGGAAACAATCATCCCTCGCCCCTCCGGGGCTCCTGTTTCGTGCGGGGATCCCTCCACCCACAGTTGCCGCTGTGGGCTACATTCCTTCGGTGCTCCGCACCTTCCCAGGAACCCTCCAGTCGATGCGCTTCCTCCTGCGGTGGGGGCAGTGTCAGGATTCGCCCGCGGGAATCCACCCATCCAGCGCACCGGTCACCGTCCGTCCGGCACCAAGGGCTGGGTCCAGGCCATCTCCACTTCGCCGACGCGGCCTGGGTTGGCCTTGGCTCGCGAGGAACTGATCCGGGCACGGACATAGATTTCGTCGCCCTGGAGGCGGTACTCGGCGGTTGGGCCATCCACCACGGCGAGGATCGCTCCCACGTCCGGACTGTATCGGTGGGTGACCCTGAGCGGCAGGCCGGAGCCGGCGACCAGCGGTTCATGGGTGGGGTTGAATCCGCGGCGGGTGCCGATGAATTCCACGCGGTAATTCACACCGGCCTGGGCATCGATCTCCACCCGCAGTCGATCGTGTTCCCGCCGGACATCGCGGAGTTCCACCCCCGAGCTGGAATAGAAGTCACCGGCCTCCAGTGCCGCGATGAGGCTCTCCACCTTCAGGTTCCGCGCCCGGACCTGGACCCAGCCGCGGCCCGGATTGCTGAGGTTGACCGAGTTGGTGTGGTAGTTGTGCCCGTCGTCGGTCGCGAGTCCATAGAGGGGGCCGAGACCGAGGAAGGCGAGGCGCCAGGTCAGGGCAATGTCCCACATCCGTTCGATGCTGGGATGTCCGGCGTCGCCTTCGTTGTAGACCGCCGGATGACCGTTATAGACCTCGAAGAACTGTTCTCCGCGGATCTGCATGAGTTCCTCGGCGGTGATCCCCCAGCCGAAGTTCGGGTGGTTGATGTGCGGGAACATGGGTTGGCCGGTTGCCGTGCGCTGCGCCAGCACGGCATCGACGTTGCGTTGCAGGGCCTGGACGACGTTGGAGCCACCCTGAGCCGCGATGGGATGCTTCAGGTTGTGGGCGTTGAGGTGCAGGGGCGCGGTCAGGTAGCGGTCGGTGATCTCTTCGCCGGGCACCATCAGGAACCGGCCGGGTACCTCCAGTCGCCCGCGGTACTCGTCCAGCGGACGGAGCCGGACTTCCTGGACGTTCTTCACAGTGCGTTGCTGGACCCAATCGTTGCCCCAGGCGGTCCGGTACTTCTCCAGGGTCGCGCCCGCACCACGGGCATTCTTGAGGGCGAACCAACGTTCGCCCACCTGCAGCGTGTTGTGATCCGAGACCGAGAGGAAATGGTAGCCTTGGTCCTTGTACCAGCCGGCGATCATCTCCGGGTAATCATCGCCGTCGCTCCACAGGGAGTGGGTATGAAGATTGCCCTTCCACCAGCGCGCACCGGTACTGGAATCGGGGCGGTGGGCACATCCGGGAAGCAGGAGCGCCATCCCCAGCGTGAGCATGCCGAAGAGCCGAGAGACGTTCATCCGCGGAGCCTCGCCCAAGCCCTTCGCCCGGTACAAGCCCGACGGATGAGAGCGGTGGAGGGGGGTGCAACTTCGGTTTGTCATGGATGCAGGCCACCTGCCCTCAGGCGGCGATGTGAAAGCGCCCGCTGAGGGCAGCGGGCCTACAACGGTGACAACAAACTCAAGCTGCACCCCCCCCGTCAGCGCTGATCGGCGGTGCGACCCATCAGTTCCAGCACGGCGGCGGTCATGGAACGGACGCAGGCCTTGAGGGTGGGTTCCGGGACCGGGGCAAAAGTGGCCGAGTGGTTGGAAGGCACCGGGATTCCACTGCGCTCGCTCTCGGCGATCCGCGCCGGGTCGGTGGCACCGACCCACCACATGCAGATCGGGACTCCCTCGCGTCGGTATTGGGAGAAATCCTCGGCGCCCATGATCGGTTCCTGCACCCGGGCACCGTCCTTGCCAAACCATTCCAGGAAGGAAGCGGTCAGGCGGCGGGCCAGGGTGGGATCGTTGCTGGTGACGGGAACGGACTCGGGCGTGAAGCTGATCACGGGAAGGCGATCGTCGGGGACGCCGGCCGCCCGCGCGGTTCCGTCGCAGATGCGGCGGATGGACGCGATCAGTTGCGCCATCACCTTTTCATCGAAGGCGCGGAGGGTGAGTTCAAGTCGGACCTCGTCCGGGATGATGTTGCGCTTCAATCCACCGTGGATGGTCCCCACGGTCACCACCGCCGGTGCACCCGGTTTGATCTCGCGGCTGACGATGGCCTGGAGCGCGACGACGATCTGGGAGGCGAGGAGGACCGGATCGCGGGTGGTGTGTGGTGCGGAACCATGGCCGCCCACTCCCCGGACCTGGATGTCCATCGAGTTGACACTGGCGAGGAATGGACCCTCGCCATACCCGATGACTCCGGCTGGCAACATGGAGGTGGTGTGCAAGGCGATGGCGAAATCCGGCTTTGGGAAACGCGTATAGAGGCCGTCTGCCAGCATGGCGCGGGCTCCACCCACGATCTCCTCAGCGGGTTGGGCGATCAGCACCAGGGTTCCGGCCCATCGATCCTTCAGGGAGACCAACAGTCGTGCCGTCCCGATCAGGCCGGTGATATGCGTATCATGGGCGCAGCCGTGCATCGCCGGTTGATCCTTGCCGGAGAGGTCCTTCACGACGTCGGTACTGGCGTACTTCACCCCCGAGTTTTCGCGGATGGGAAGGCCGTCCATGTCCGCGCGAACGAGCAACGTGGGCCCCACTCCATTGGTGAGCACGCCGACGACGCCGGTGTTACCCACCTTTTCCGTGACGGTGAAACCCAAGGTGCGCAGTTCCCCGGCGACCCGCGCCGCGGTCTTCACCTCCATGAACGACAGCTCCGGGTGAGCGTGGAGGTTGGTGTAGATGCCAAAGAGCGCGGGGTACTCGGCGTCAATCCGTCGGGCGACGAGTTGGCGGAGCGCCTCCGGCACTGCTGCCGTGGCGACGATGGGGAGGACGCCGCAAAGGAGGAGCAAACGCTGGAACAGGTGGATGGGATTGAACTTCATGGGTGGGTCAACGGAGAAGGGGGTGGGCGAAGAGCCCATCCGTCAGCCGACGAACTCGTTGTCAGGGATCAGGACCCATCCGGAGCCGTGGTCTCCGGGAGTCTTTGGGCGCCGGTAGATCCGGACGATGCCACCCGCCATGACGGCGCGGACGTCGATGCCGGTGGGAACGCACTGGGTGAGGCACATGTGGATCTGCCCGCCAAAGTTGGCGAAGGCGGAAGGGTTGTAGTCTCCACCCGGCCCGCCCAGCACGGGGCCCACGACATACAGGTCGGTGATGGCTCCCGGATGGTCCGCGGCGATCTTGTTGGCGACCGCGGAAAGATTGCGTCGGTTGATCAGGGTGAGGTGGGCACCGACGAGAGTGCCGTTGATGACCGCAATGAGTGCGACGCAGGTCTGGACGTTGGGAAAGATGATGTCGTCATCGGTGACGATGTTTCTCAGGCTGCCAGTGAGTTCGATTGCCAGTTGCATGGGTATCAATTGAAGGTTGGGATCTTAGGCTCCGGTCTGACGATCTTTCGTGCGTCGTTGGTCCGGGGTGAAGTCATCCTGTTCATGAGTCCCCACCCGTCTCGCGACGTCAATGGCAAGCTTTCGATCCCCTCCCTGGGGGGCGCATCGGGTGCGTCTGGAGCTTGTCATGGATGTAGGCCGCCTCTCCTCAGGCGGCGATGTGAAAGCGCCCGCTGAGGGCAGCGGGCCTACATTCGTGACAACAAACTCAGGATCCACCCACCGAGTCCCTGGAATGGAGTCGAATCTGTGCCTCCAATTCAGCGATGCGCTGATGCAGCGGGGTGACGGTGGCTTGCACCTCTGCCTCGGTGTAGCGCGGCGTGATGTACTTGGGGCAGTTCCAATCGAACGCGATCACGTCGATCAGGAACAGGCGCTCGACTTGGGCACGCAGTGAGGGTGTGGGGCAGAGTTGATCTGCCAACTGGGGATGCTCCCGGGCGTCCAGAATCCGAGCATGCCCCAGCAGCTTGAGTCGTTCGCGCCGGGGATAATCCATGAAGATCAGCGCAACCCGGTCGCGGACGGCGAGGTTTCCCGTGGTGAGCAGTTGTCGATTCCCAGTGAGATCGGCAAATCCGATCTGGCTGGGGCCGGTGGCCTTGACAAATCCAGGCGGTCCACCCCGATGCTGCACATAGGGCCAACCCTCTTCGGTGACCGTGGCCATGTAGAAGCTGTCGCGGGCGGCGAGGAAGTCGGTTTCCTCCGGGGTTAGCCCATCGTGGCCGGAAGCGGACGGTCGAGGGCGGTTCGCCTCATAGTATCGCTTCTGTGCCGCGAGGACCGACGGAGTGAGCGTCGTTGCGAGAAAGTTGAGGGCCATGGCGGGAATGGGATGAGGTTCCAGACTGGACTCAGGCCTGCCCACCGAAGCTCACGTGGTCGTCCGCGTCGAGATAGTCCATGATCGTCTGCAGGTCCGTGCGTGCCGGGTTGAGCCGCCGGACTTGCGCCGCGAACCATTCGAGGTCCTCGGCGTCGCCCACCGGCATCGTTTCCAGCCAGGCAGACCAGTTCCGGATTTCGTAGGGTGCCCGAGGTGTCTGGGCCTGAGTGTTGACCCAGAGCAGGAGTTCCCAGTCGCCAGCACCCGACTTCACCTGCTGGAGCAGCCCGTCCTGGGTGATGCCCGTGAATCCGAAGAAGTGCTGATCCATGGGGTTTCCGTATTTGTAGTCGCCCGCCTTCCCACCGAGGGATGCGCGAGCCTTGTCGAGGATGCGCGGAAGCATGGCGTAGCCACCGAGACGGGTTCTCGGGCTGCGCGGGGCGCGCTGGGTGAGGTCGGGGGCGTGGGTCTTGTTCATGATGTGGATGCGGTTCGAACCGGTTTCGTGACACGGACTGAGGGAAGGGAGCCTTGCGAGGTGACGGTGGCGTGAGGGTTGGCGGGGCGTTCCCATCGGAATCTCCGCTCGGCTTCGCATATCGGCAGGTCGTTGATGCTGGCGAAACGGAGTTTCATGAGTCCATTTTCCGCGAACTCCCAGTTCTCGTTGCCATAGGCGCGATACCATTGGCCGGAATGGTCGTGATACTCGTACTCAAACCGCACCGCGATCCGGTTTTCCCTGTATGCCCAGAGTTCCTTCTTCAGGCGATAGTCGAGTTCGCGCGCCCACTTGCCCCGGAGGAACTCAATGATCGCGGGTCGGCCCTGGAGGAACTCCGATCGGTTGCGCCATTCGGAGTCCTCGGTATAGGCGAGTGCGACGCGTTCGGGCTCGCGACTGTTCCAGCCGTCTTCTGCCAGTTGAATCTTCTGGCGAGCGGTCTCTTCGGTGAACGGTGGTAGGGGTGGACGGAGGCTCATTCGTGTGACAGACGCGGTCCTTGCTACAGGACGCGTGCCAAGGGGATGGGTGGGCTTGAAACCGTTCAAACGTGGCGTTTTCACGGAATTGCCGCGGATGTCGGTTGCTACGGAGTGTCGTGAACTACGAAGTGTCGTTGCCGAATATGACGAAGTTTCGTAGTTTTCGGCAATGCACTGCCAGGATCTGCCACAGGTGATGGTTTCGATGGCCCATGGCCGCTCCCTGGCAGATGTGTTGAATGCCGTCGTTGAGGGAATGGCCCAGTGCAAGAATGTGGTGCTTGCACGCATCTGGCTCGTGAAGCCGGGTGACCTCTGTTCCGAGTGCCGCATGCGGCCCGAGTGCCCGGATCAGACCCGTTGCCTGCATCTGGTTGCCAGCGGAGGAAACCCGGCGGATCCGGAGGACGATCACCGTCGGCTGAATGGTGGTTTTCGGCGCTTTCCTCTGGGCGTGCGCAAGATTGGCCGGGTGGCAATGACGGGCGAACCGCTGCTCTTGGCCGATGTGCGGGGGGATGAGGAATGGGTTGCTGAGCCGA
>CAMCFL010000035.1 GCA_945873715.1 Akkermansia muciniphila | reverse complement strand
CACCGAGTACGACCGCCTCGATGCCAGCCTCCAACGCCAGATGTGGCTGGCCTTCCTGGTCATTGGCGGGCTTCTGGCTTCTTTCCTGATCCTGAATCTCCGTTCCCTGCAACGTGCCAACCGACTCCTCGCCGACCGTTCCCTCCGTCTGGAACAGGCGAATCGGGAGCTGTCCCTCGCCGCCCGGACCTCCGCCGTCGGTGCCGTTGCCTCCCATCTCGTCCACGGCCTCCGGAATCCCCTGGCCGCCCTGCAACAGGCCGTCGCCGAGGGCGGGGATTCGCGCGAAGCCGCCCCGTCCGCCCAGCGGATGCGCCGGATGATCGACGAAGTCGTCCGGGTACTGCGGGATGAACAGGGGCTCGATGGATTCGAGATCCCCGCCGATGAACTGATGGCCGAAGCCGAACGACGCGGTCGCTCGCACGCTCCGGCGGATCGCCGCCTGCGCTGGGAACGTGCCGCTGCCGATGGTCCGCTCCTCGACAATCGCACCGCCAACCTGACGCTGCTCGTCCTGGAGAATCTCGCCACCAACGCCACCCAGGCCCTGACGGACGGCGGGCGCATCCGCTTCTCCGCCCAACCGGTCGGGAACCAATGGCAGTTCGAGGTCGAGGACGACGGCCCCGGGATCCCTCCCGATTCCCGCGATCGGCTGTTCACCCCGCTGAGTTCCTCCAAGCCCGGTGGCAGCGGACTGGGCCTCGCCCTCAGCCGCCAACTGGCGCGCCACCTCGGCGGCGACCTCTGCCTGCTCCAGTCCGATCCCGGCCGAACCCGATTCCAACTGACGGTTCCCTTCCGGGAGGGGGGTGCCTCCTGAGTTTGTCGTCACGGATGTAGGCCCGCTGCCCTCAGCGGGCGTTTCCTCATCGCCGCCTGAGGGCAGGCGGCCTGCATCGATGGCAAACTCAAGCTGCCCCCCGCGAAACGGCTCCGCGAAGGGGTTTGCACTTCGGACCCGCCGTCCCTATCGTCCAGGCTACCTGCATGAACCGTGTGTCCTGGGCCGCGCTGGCCTTCCTGTCCATCTGCCTCTCCGCGGAAGCCGGCACGACCAATCTGCTCTGGCGATGGTCCAACCCCCTGCCCTTCGGTGCCAACGTCGCCGACCTCGCCAGCCGCGCCGGGGAATCGGTCATCGCCGTCGCCGAGTACGGTCAACTGTTCAGCTCGGACGACCTGGTGAACTGGACCCGCCGGGAGACCGGAACCTCCCGCTGGCTGCGCAGCGCCACCTATTTCGGGACGACCACCAACAACACCGCCCGTCTCCTGGTCGTCAGCGGCGAATCGGGAACCCTCCTGGTCAGCGGCGACCTTGCCTCGTACCAACGGGTGGACCTCGGCACCTCCGATTGGCTGGAGGGGATCACCGCCTCCACCACCCGTCTGGTGGCCGTCGGCGACAACGCCGCCGTCTACACCTCCGATGACGGACTCCAGTGGCAGCGCCGGGCAAACAACTTCAATGGCACCTGGCTCCGCGGGGTCACCTGGCGCACCAATGGGACGTTCGTCGCCGTCGGCGAAGGCGGCCTGATCGCCACCAGCGCCAACGGAATCAGCTGGACCCGCCAGGACAGTCGCACCGTCCAGAATCTCAATCGGGTCATCCCCATTTCCACGGGTTTCTGCGCCGTCGGCGAAGGCGGCGTGGTCCTGCTCGATTCCTCCGGCACCGGCACCAACTGGCGGGTCGTCAACAGCGGGGCCACCGGCGATCTCTACGCCGCCGCCCAGGAGTTCCGGGCCGATCTTCCCGGGCAACCCGTCGGAACCCTCCTCGTTGCCGGCGATGGCGAACTCCGATCGGGCCTGGTCGCACTCAACCTCTGGATCGACGAAACCGACCCGCGCCGCCCATCACCCGCACCGGAGGCCACTTACCTCGCCGGATTCTGGGACGACACCGCGGCCGTGTTCGCCGGTCGCGCCGGGCTCATTCTCACCGGAAGCCGTCCCACGACTGCGTCCAGCTTCCAGTGGTCCCTGCCGGACTCGCCGCCACGGAGTTGGCTCTTCGCCGCCACCACCAACACCGCCTACGAAACCAACTTCACCTCGGCCTTCACCAACAACTCCGTCGTCATCACCGCGCGCCCGACGACCAACACTTTCCTCGTCGCCGTCGGAGATGGCCCGACCATCCTGCAATCCGACCGCGGGATCGATTGGTCCACTTCGCTGCTTCCCACCAACGCCGCCGGGATCGTCTATCTGGGGGTCGCCTCGCGTCCCGGGCTGCTGGTGGCGGTCGGGTCGTCCGGCGTCATCTCGTACAGCGCCGTGAACTACGAGCGACTCGTCAGCACCAACACCTATACCAACGCGGCCGGAGCCCCGGTATCGGTGATCCTCACCAACCTCATCAACACCCTGGGCCTGACCTGGTCGCCCGCGCTTTCTCCCGTCACCAACAATCTTCAGGGCATCGGCGTCTCCCCCGAGCGATTCGTCGCTGCCGGTGCCGGCGGCGTTCTCCTCACCTCCACCAACGGGAGCGACTGGACCCGCCTGCCTTCATCCCTGACCAGTTCCCTTTCGTCCGTCGAATCTTCCCCGGTAGGCTGGGTCGCCACCGGGGACGGCGGCGTCCTGCTGCGAAGTGCCGATGGCCTGAGCTGGACCCCCGTCAGTTCGGGAACCGCCCAGTGGATCTGGCGCGCCCGATGGCTGGGCGACCGATTCGTCGCCGTCGGTTACGGCGGAACCCTGCTGACCTCGCCCGATGGCACTCAATGGACGGCGCGAAACTCCGGGGTGACCAACCATCTCAATGACGTGATCCGAGTCGGGGACACCTGGTACGCCGTGGGCAACCAGGGCACGGTGCTGGGAAGCCCGGACACCGTCGAATGGACGCGGCTGAACACCATCACTCCGAAGTCACTCCAGGGCCTCGCCCACCTCGACGGACGCCTGATCGCGCTGGGTGCCGATGGCAGCATCCTGAGGGCGGTGGTGGGGCCCTTGAACGAGCCGCCGGCCATCGCCCGCTGGCCTCAGGAGCCCAGCCAGAGTCTCTTCCTGTTCACCGGAGAACCCGGCCAGTTCCTCTCCTACGATCGTGGCACCAATCTGGTGGACTGGACCCCTTCAGCCCGGTTGGAAATCACGGATCCGACCGGTGCACTCCTGTGGATCGACGGCGCCATCAACGACCCCGCCAAACAGTTCTTCCGCGCCCGTCAGGTGGTACCCTGAAACTACCGATGCAGTTCCCAGAGGATCCGTAATCCTTCGAGGGTCAGGTTGGGACGCACCGCCGTGATCTCGGGAAGGCCCTCCGCCATGAAGGCCGCGTACCCACCGGTCGCCACCACCGGCAACCGGCGCACCTTGAGCTCCGAACGTAGTTCCCGGATCAATTCCCGCACCAATCCCCGATACCCGTAAACCGCTCCCACCAGCATCGCTTCCCGGGTGTTGCGTCCGATGACCGCCCGCGGTTCGTGGATCCGGATCCGCGGCAGCAACGCCGTCTTCTCGTGCAGGTAATCGGTCATCGAGGCGAGACCCGGCGCGATGATCCCGCCCACGTACGCGCCTTCCCGCGAGACCACGTCGAACGTCACTGCCGTCCCGAAGTCCACCACCACCGACGGCGCGCCGAAGTGCCGGTGCACCGCAATGGCGTTGGCCAGGCGATCCTGACCGATCGTGTTCGGCCGGGGATAATCGAGGGACACCCCGCGAAGCGTCGCCGGGGTCAGTTGCAGTGCAGGACGCCCGATTAACCCGGTCACCATTTCCTGGGCCGGACCGGTGGCGTCCGGAACGACGGACGCCATCACGGCACCTTCGATCTTCCGTTTTCCGAGGAAGGACCGGACCAAAGCCAGCCCGTCGCCGGAGCGGACCCGGGCCGTGGGAAGGTCACGGGTGCGCCCGACGGCTTCTCCGTCGGCGAGCCCGATGTGGGTGTGGGTGTTGCCGATATCGAGCAGGAGGATCATGGGGCCTTCTCCTGGGTCACGTCGCCACCGATGATACGTTCGATCGTCCCGAACTCGGTCCGCACCAGCAGGGCACCCTCGTCATCGAGCGCCTCCGCCCGTCCGGTCACACGACGATCGCCGATGTGGATCACCACCCGACGCCCCAGCGTGGAGCAGCGGCGCATCCAGTCATCGCCGATCTCATGAAAATCCCCATCACCCAATCGTTGGTAGAGGTGGTCCAACTCCCGCAGGACGGCTGTCGCCAGCGAGGCGCGATCCACCACCCGCCCCAACTCGGCGCGGAGCGAGGTGGCGACTTCGCGCACTTCCGGCGGGAGCTCGGCCGGATCCACGTTCACATCGATCCCGATCCCCAGGGTCGCATGGCGGATCCGGTCCAGTTCAGCCCCGAGTTCAAGAAGGATCCCCGCCACCTTCTTCTGTCCAAACATGATGTCGTTCGGCCATTTGATGTCCGGACGCAGCCCCGTCTCGCGCTCGATCGCCCGGGCCACCGCCACCGCCGAAACCACTGTGAGCTGCGTCGCCGCACTGGGCCTCAGCCGGGGGCGAAGCAACACCGAGAACCAGAGGCCCGAACCGGTGGGCGAATGCCACTGACGCCCCATCCGTCCGCGGCCGCGGGTCTGCGTTTCGGCAAACACCACACTGCCTTCCGCGACCCCATCACGGGCGAGTTTCTCGATGATGTCGTTGGTGGAGGTGGTCTCGCTGAAGACCCGGACGTCGCGTCCGATGACGCGGTTGCGGGGCAGGCGCGCCATCAGGTCATCCCCGTGCAGCGCATTGGGCGAACCGCGCAGGACATAACCCAGATGCGGGCTGGCCTCGATGTCATAGCCATGCCGACGCAACTCCTCGATGCGGTTCCAGACCGCAGCACGGCTCACACCAAGGTCCTTGGCCAGCGAAGCACCCGAGACCCCGCCCAACCCGGCTTCGCGCAGCGCCCTCAGGATCATCGTGTCCGGACTCATTCGAAATCCAATCCGAGATCCACCGCTCGCGCCGAGTGGGTGATCGCACCCACCGAGATGAGATCCACCCCGGTATCGGCGATGGCCCGCACCGTATCGAGCCGCACCCCGCCAGATGCCTCGGTCAGCGCCCGGCCAGCCACGATCGTCACCGCCTCGCGCAGGTCGGCGAGCGACATGTTGTCGAGCAGCACCACGTCGGCCCCGGCCGTCACCGCACGCTGGACCTGGGCCAGCGTGTCCGCCTCCACCTCGACCCGCAGGCCCGGATACAATTGTCGGGCCCGGCCCACCGCCGCGGCGATCGGATCCGCAGATTCACCCGCGAGCGCCGCGAGATGATTGTCCTTGATGAGGATCAGATCCCACAACCCCAGCCGATGGTTTGTTCCACCTCCGCAGGCGACCGCATACTTCTCGAAATGCCGCCAACCCGGCGTGGTCTTGCGCGTATCGAGAATCCTGGCCTTCGTGCCTTCCACCCGATCGACGTACTGCCGCGTCAGCGTGGCGACGCCGGAAAGCCGCTGGACGAAATTGAGGGCCACGCGTTCGGCGGAAAGGATCGCGCGGGCGGAACCGCTCACCACCAGGACCGCCGAGCCGGGATTGAGCCGGGCCCCATCCTCCGCCAGTCGTTCCACCTTCAGATTCGGGCTGATCCACTGGAACGCCTCCACCGCCAGGTCCAGTCCGGCCAGCGTCAAGGGCTCGCGCGTATTCATCCGGGCGGTCGCCAGGGCGTCCGGAGGAATGCAGGCGAGCGTGGTGACGTCTCCGTCCCCCACATCCTCCCGCATTGCGCGCGTTACAGCTTCCCGGACTTCCACCGGGTCAAGGGTCAACATGGCGGGCACGATTGCCCGCGCCGCCCGGCAATTCAAGCGGCCTGACATCAACTCACAAGGCGGAGGAGGAGCCTGAGCTTCTTGTCATCCTTGTAGGCCCGCTGCCCTCAGCGGGCGTCTCCTTTGCCCACGATCGTTGGTCTGGAGGGACGAACTCTGCGAGTCCGAGGCTCCGCCGGTGGACATTGGCGGACTCCTGGGACTCGCCCTCCGATAAACCCTCCATCCTCCCCAGCCCATCCTGCTTCGGACGCCGGAGGCGTCCCGGACGGTAGCCGGTGGTCGTCGCGACCGCCGGCACGTCATCCAGAATCACTCATCGATCCCGGAGGGATCGCGCCTGCACGGCCCTGACCCGTCGTTTGGCCGCCAAGAGGGACCCACACCCGCAAAAACACTGAGTCCAAGTAACCTGGGTTCTGGCACAACGAATCGCCATCCCTGGTAACAATTGGTTCTGGCGCACGGCGATCCGACGGACTGTCCCCGTGACGGAGTCCCGTCCCATCCGCGTTCATCCGCGGGATCCCCGGTCCGATCGCTCCTCGCCCCTGTCAACCGGGCGGGCGACCTGCGTCGGCCAAGACCCACGAACCGCGCGAAGCGTCCTGGAGTGCGCGTAGCGGCAGCTACCGCTTTGGTCGCGGGACGTGCGTCCCCTTGGGGGTCGCGCGATCAACCCCAGAACTCCAAGCGGGATGCCCATCGCTCGCGCACTCTCGCCTCAATGATTGAAGTTACAGATCTGACCCCATTGTCTTTTCCGCCCAACCCGCAGGCTCCCGTAGATTCAGGCCGACCGCAGATGGGCCAGTGAAGGCAGGGATCGATCTGCGGTCATTCTGAATCTACGGGAATCCCTGTCCTGCCCCCACACTGCCCCCAATGCCCCCCTTGACCGGGCCATGGAATGCATGGCGACATTTCCCTGTGAGCCTCTACACCCCCCTGCAAGCGAAACGGTTCTTCTGCGGGTTGCCTTTGCTCCTCACACTGTTCCCTTCCCTCCTGATGGGTGCCGGCGAATTGGCCGGCTATGAATGGACCGTCCCCAAGTCGGGCAAGCGCGTCACCTGGGTTCCCGTCGAATTGCGCGCCGTGGATTCCGAGGGAAAGACGGTGACGAACGTGCCGGCCCCCGTCCGGTTGAGCTCCTTGCCGGGGGCGCCCACGAACCGGGTGGTCTGGCAGTCAACGGTGATTCTGGGTGAGGTTCGGCGGGGGGCGCGGGATGCGGTCGAGCTCATCAATGTGGGCTCCACCAATGCCGACCTCTCCGGATGAACCCTCTCCTTCTACGACCGGACGAGCTGGCCGCAGCCGAAGGCGTCCTTTGCTTTTCCTTCATCGACGACGGCCCGCCGTGACCTTCCGGTGCAGGTGGTGGAGGGGACGTCGACGGACTCGCTGACCAACGCGTTTACCTTGGGCGTGAACCTGGCCTGGGGCGACGATTCCGCTCCTCGCGATCTCGTGGATCGTCCCATGGCCGTCCTCCTGCAGAACGCGAAGGGGGAGGTGGTCGACCTGTTCTGCGCCAACGGGGCGAGCCCGGCGGTCCTGGACACGCAGGTGGACCTAGACCCGCGGGAATGGAGCGGCTTCCCGCTCAGCTGGGGCGATCCGCGGATGGCGTTCCATCGTCGTGGACACACCCATCAGCGAACGGCTGAGGACTGGTGGCAGGCTTCGCCTTCACCCAACGTCCAGGATCCATTCGTCATCCTGCCGTTCATTGGGAGCATCCCGGGTGGTACCCTGCCCTGGACGGTGCCAGGATTCGTGAACGGGGTCTGGAAGGGTGAGATGTTCCTGGCCGACCTGGCGGCCTTCACGCGGTTCGTCGCCCAGGATGATGGCGGGCGTCTCGCCGTCTCGGATCCGATCCAGATCGATTCAGAACGGCGGGTGCGCTTGCTGTCGTTTGACGTGGCATCGCTCGAGAGCCGGGGCATCGGCCTGTACACCGGAAGCGCGTTCAAGGTCGTCGTCACCAATGAAGGGACGGTCAACGCCGACAACCTCAAACTGCGGGTCCAGATGGATCCGGGCTTGGGTGTCGTCTTCGTCGGATTGGGGCGAGCTCCGGGAGTCCCCGGGATCAGTGCCGAATCCTACACGAGGCTCCTGCTGAGCCTGACGAGCCTGCCGGCCGGAACGGCAGCGACGATCGAAGTACCGTTCGGGACCATTCCTCAATATGGGAACGGACCCATTGAACCTGGTGTGGCTCCGGACCGATCGTTCCGCTTCAGCGCAGAACTGTTCTCGCAACAGGGTGACTCCGATCTCTTGCTGATTCAACGGTCACGCGGGCTTGCTCGTGCTTGGGCCCCTCCAACGGATGCCTGGATTGCGGCCTTGGGGACGACCCGGAGCCATCATGGGATCCCAACCTCTGGCACGGGGGTGACGAGCGTGATCGACCGCGGGTTCGTGGCACTCCGGTTCGACGGACTCGCCTCGGAACTTCGCGCCGAGCCTGCGGCCAACCTGCATCCTGCCGAGTCGGGAGCCTATGATGTCTATGTCGGATTGCGGCCCGACCCTGGGACGAGATCACGACAGCCCCTTTTTGAGAGCGTGAAAGACGGGAAGACCGCGCGGATGTTGCTCCTGCACGGGCGGCCCGCCGTGGAGGTGGGCGGGAAGGTCTATGCTCCGGACCAGGCCGTGACGCCGGATCTCCGGGACGGGGGTTGGCATCGGGTCCAGTGGTTCCGGCAAACGGACGGCTCCTGGGGATGCAGCATTGATGGTCATCTGACCTTCAACCTGCCGTTGGTCGCGACGGAGGATCCCGCGACGGACCCGGTGCCAGACGGCATCCGGATCGGAGCGGATTCGGCGGGACGCCGGTATGCCGGGAAGCTCGGCATGCTGTTTGTCTTCGCCAACGGCATGGACCCGAGCACGCGGCAGTTTTGGATGGAGACGGGCGTGTTCTCGATTCCGGCGATGGCGCTGTCGCCCCTGCAGTGGGAGAACAACCTGCCGACGAAGGTATACGACTCCTCTCCGAGCATCCTGCGGGTCCTGCTGACAAACAACTCAGCGGTGACGTCCCAACCGACCGCCCTGTACATCAAGAATCCTACCGCGACGAACCGCATCGAGTGGGTCTACTGGAATCAGGAGCGGCTGGAGCCGGTCGCTGTGGTGGGCTCATGGCGGGTTGATCTTCCCGGACTGCCGCCGGGCGGTGTGGCGTCGTTGCGCGTCCGCATCCGTGCGCTGTCGACCGAGGTGACCACCCTTTTCTACCCTGTGAATACGGATATCGTGCCGTTCTGGATCGTGGGCACTCCGCACACGATGGCGGAGTTCGGATCGATGATGTACGTCGAGCGCTACGCCTACCAGGAGCCGGACCGGGATGGCCCGGACGATTGGTGGGAGAACCGCTTCGGGCTGAGTTCCTGGGATTGGAATGACGGAAACTTGGACGCGGACGGAGATGGTTTCCCGGCCTTTGACGAGATGCTGGCCTACACCGATCCGCGCGATCCTGCGAGCCGTCCCCTCGTCGGATGGTCCTGGTCCGACAGCCTGGGGGTCACACTCCGAACTCCCTCGAATGAGACCTGGGACTACACCTTTGAAATGGCCACTGCGGTGGACGGAACGGTGGGTTGGCAGCGCATCGAGGTTCGGCCCGGGACCGGGAGCATGCTGGAGTTCAATCACAAGCCGGCTCCCGGAAGCCCATCGGGGTACTACCGCGTGGTGCCCAGGGCCCATCGGGTGCTGGCGTATCCCTGATACCTCTCCCTCCATCTCCCCCTCCGACCAAAGTCGAATTCACGTACCCGCAATCCGCAGGCAGCGTCGGCCCCAAGTGATGAAGTCAACCTGGCTCATGTGGATCATCGGCTTGCTCGGAGGTGCCGCAGCAGGCGGCGAGCGGACACCTCCGGCGTCCCCACGCGCTGACTCGTCCAATGCCCGCCTGACCGCGCCTGCCACCAACCCGCCGTCCTTGTCGACATCGACGCCCGCGGATCCCTTCGCACCGTTTCGCGTCGACGACCCTCAATCCATCCCGCCTCAGCCGGACATGCTCTGGAACGGAATGCGGATCTCCGGGACGAGTTCGGGGCCCGTGAACACGGAGGAACCCGACCGCGACTTCTTTACGGACCCGCGATTCGACCACGAGCCAAACTGTGGACGCCTGTTCTATCAGCAGTTCTTCCTGCGCAATCCGCACGACCCGCTGATTCCCGAACGACGCGTCTGGTTCATTTGCTGGAGTCCGCTCGACGACGGCAACCGGGCACAGCGTTTGCGCGAGAGGTCGGGCTTCCTCATCAACGAGGTGACCACCGACGGGAACTCCCTCCAGGTGCATCACTCGGCCGACGTGGGCTCCGAAACCCGGGTTGATACCCTCCGCTGGGTGGGAGACTCCCGCGGACGCGGCCGGTTTGAGGTGGAAGGCACGGCTGCACCCGGGACGGGCATTCCTGAACCGAACGCCTTCGAGCTGGAGCGGGACCGCGGCTACCAACGGCTCTCCGCCCGCGAGCCGGCCGAGGCAACGGCCGCCTTCCTCCGGGCCTTGGAACTCAAGCCCAAGGACCCCGCCGTCCTCTTTGCTCTCGGGACCGCCTGGGAAGGGCTCGTCGGCGTGGACGCGGTAGCCGGAGCGAAGGCGATCGACGCCTATGGCCGCGCCCTCGCCGCGGATCCACGACGCAGCCCCGCCCATCGGCGTCGGGCGGACCTGTACGAAAGCCAGGGACAGCCAACCCTCGCGATTGCCGAGCTGACCCGGTTGATCGCCCTGGAGCCGGAGTCGTGGGAGGCCCATCTCGACCGCGCCCAGATCCATGCCAAGGCGGCAGACCTGGGGAAGGCCATCGAAGACGCGCGCGAGGCCGTCCGAAAGGCTCCAACGGAAGTCGCTTCCCTCGAGGCCCTGGCCCGCTACGAGTACCGGTCTGGACTGTTGTCGCAGGCCATCGCGACCGGCCGCCGCCTGCTGACGCTGGATGACTCCCGATCCGCTGTCCGCGTCACCATGGCCTGCGCCCAGGCACAACTGGGCCACGCCGCGGAAGCCCTGAACACGTACACGGACGCCCGGGCCAACGGCGTCTCCGACCCCGAACGGCAATGGGGGATCCGGGAACTCGAGAAGTGGCTCCGGACTGCTCCGAAAGACGCCAGCGGCATCCCGGCCGTCCGCCGACTGCTCGAACAGGTGCGGGGCACGGATCAACTGGAAGCGGCGGACTGACCCCGGAACGCTGGGCGGGTCCGCTGCCAGAGTAGGCTCGGGGGTGCTGAAGTGCGCGTGGCGTCAGGCATCGTCTTGGCCGCAGGACTTTCGTCCTACGCTGCAGGCTCCCGGGTCCGCGCCCCTCGTTGGTTCGGTTCCCGGCTTCGGTCAAAGGCCGGCCTCGTCCGATCCCCGCTTCTCCGCTCCTCCGCGGCCATCCCCGGTCAAACCACGCGCTCTCCCATGTCCACCGATCTTGTTCCACCCGGATGCAGGAAGGAGGGAGGTTTACAACCACGGCGCAACGGACGCGATGTGAGGGAATGAATCCGTTCGGTCGTGGCTGCCGTTGCGTCGTGGTTGTTGCACCCGGCCGGGCTCGCTACCGGATTCTCATGCGGAGGCGGCCCAGGTACCGGCGGGCCGCCGGATACCCCCACGTCAGCCCGACCGCAGGCTCTTCCAGGTCTTCCAGGCTGCGACCGCCACCGGGATCATGCCGGTGAGCTTGCGGCCCTTCCAAACGGCCACGAGGCCCATCGCGGCGGCGCCGGCCATGACCCAGGGACTGGCGGAGCGAGCCCGTTTTCGGACTTCATTGAGTCCTTCCACCCGATCGCGCAGGGCGGCGCATTCGGCCTGAAGCAGGGCCCGGTGGAGATCGGACTGCAGGACGAGCATGAGTTTGCGCTCGGCCAAGTCGTTCAGGGATCTTTTCGCAGGCATTCGCGGTCCTTTCTGAACTCACCGATGGTCTCGGAAAACGGCATGGGCCCGGAGCGCAGGCCGTGTCGGATCTTCCATAACAGCCCGGCAGCCACGCCGAGGAACACCACGGCCATGCCGGCCAGCCCGAGGTAACTGGCGACACTCCAGAGGTAGATGCCGAGCATCCCGACCAGCACCAGCACGCCCACCACCCCCAGCGTCAGCGCGATCACCAGCACCACCAAGAGCTGGAGTGCGCGGATCTTCTCCTCCTGCAACTCGACGACGAACAACTGGAGCCGACTCTGGGTCAGCCCAAGCAGGGAATCGCCCGATCGCCGGAGAGATTCCATCCACCCACCGTTCCTGTAGTCGCCTTCGTCCATGGAAGGGCTATTTGCGCGACACCAGAACCCCGATCAAAAGACCGAGGCCGAAGGCCACGCCGATGGATTCGTAGGGATGACTCCGGATCACCGTATCCGCCTTGCGGGCCGCGGCCTTGGCCGTGGCGACGGTTTCTTCCTGGAGGGTGTCGCAGGATTGCTTGGCACGCTCGAGTGCGGCGATCACGCGGGCACGGGCCTCCCGGGCCTTTTCGCTCACATCCCCCGAGGTCGCCTTGAGCAGATCTTCGGAG
>CAMCFL010000034.1 GCA_945873715.1 Akkermansia muciniphila | reverse complement strand
TTTCGGTCAGCACACTCCCGAACGGATTCGAGACCATGACGTCGTACAGGCCGGCATCGGCCACGGTCGCATTCACGAACTCATACGAGTTGGTGGTGGCTCCGGGCACCGGAATGCCGTTACGCCGCCATTGATAGGTCAGTGGTTCCGGCCCGATGGCGCGGATCCCGATCTTCACCGAGTCGCCCGTCCCCAATTCATAGGCGGCGATTGGTTGCTGGGTGATCTCCGGGACGAAGGCGGGTTGGCGGATCTTCGCCAGGAACGCGCCGGCAATCCATCCGTCCGGCCGCACGCTCCCGGGCGGCGTCACATAGACCGTTCCCAGGAATCGCATCGCGACCAGGTATTGCCCCGCCAGGAGGGCATCGCCACCGGCAGTCGCGGCAAAGACGGTGGCGGAAACGGTGTCACCGCCGGAATTGACGTTGGCGTTGGTGGTCACCGCCAGGATCCGACCGCGGAGTGCGAGGCCGTCGGGGTTCCAGAGTCCAAACCAAACGGCCGGACGACCGGAGCCAGGCGTCAGGGAAGTCCCGGCCACCGTGAGGTTTCCCTTCACATTACCAATCAGCATCGGACTGCCGTTGGTGGTGACGGAGAGTTGGTTGACCAGGGCGCTGTCGTTCTGGGAACCAATCACCGCGCTGACATTGGTCAGCAGCGCGCCATCTGGAGACCAGCTTTGCAGCACCCGATCACGGGGGAGAAGGAACCAGCGTTTGCCACCGGCCGCAGCGAGCGGCGCGCCCTGGGAAGGAAGTCCGCCGGCCGCACGAATCCACTTGGGTTCGCCATTGGTATCGAGCTTGCCGATCCAGTTCCCGGCGCTCGGCCCCACGTTCTGCAACTGGAAGTTTCCGAACTGGATCGAGAACGAGATCAGGCCGGCGACATAGATGCCGGTCTCATCGGCGGTGATCGCGCTCGCCTCGCAGGTCGATCTGTTGACGGTGTATTGCGGGAAAGCACGGAAGAAGACGGGCGTGCCGTTGGCCGTCAACTTGCCGACCACCGCCGAGGCATATTCGGATTCCGAAGCCACCAACGGGCCCAGGCGGGAGAAGCCGTTTCGTCCCCCGTTGCCCGCCGCAAAGACGACCCCGCCATCGGTATCCACGGCGATGTCCCGGAGCGAGGGGCCCGCCGCCTCATACAGACGGTACCAGAGGCCATGCCCCGATGGGTCGATCTTGGCGATGAAGGCCTGCACATGCCCGTTCGGACCGGTCACCGCGGAATTGTTGGTCATGGGCAGATCACCCAACCGCGCAGTGAAGTGGAGCTTTCCGCCCACGTACGCGTTCCCGTCGCGATCCAGCGCAAGCATTTCAAGCCGGCCGAAGTCCGCCTCTTCATAGCGGAGGGTCCATTGTCTTTGCCCGGCGTCATTCCATCGCTCCAGTGCATTCGGATAGAGCACGACCGCTCCCCGTTCCCCATCGTGCCGAACCTTCAGGGCCGAGTCCGGTCGATACGGATTCGCCGCGTCTGCCAGAGTCGCGGCCGTGGTGACGTTGGTGATCACCAACCATTCCGGCTTCGAAGCCAGCACCGTGACCCGGGCCGGCGCACTGGTCACTGAACCCGACCCATTCGATGCCACCAACCGGTACGCCCCCGCCTCTGCCGGCGTGATCGCCGGGAATGGCAGGGTGGCGGCATCGGCCCCGGGAATAGTGTTCCCATCGCGGAACCACTGCAGCGCGATCGGAGGCTCGCCATCGACGATGGCAATGAGGTTGGTGGCCACACCCTCGGAGGCGGTGAAACCCATCGGCTCCTTCACGACGAATGGCTCCGTGATCACCTCCAGCGAAACGGGCGTGCTCGTGATCGACCCCTGCGGATTGCTGACGACCACGTCATACACTCCGCCGTTCACCCTGCGCACCGGACTGATGGTCCATCGGTTGGAGACCGCCCCGGCGAGCTCCCCCAGACTGGAGCGCCACTGGAACGAGATCGGTTGATCTCCTCCCGCCAACACCGAGAAGGTCACTGCCTGACCCGATCGCACCGTCTGGGCAACCGGCTGGGTGAGGATCACCGGAGGCCCCGGGGGCGGCGGCGCGTTGTCATTGTTGAGCCGCATCAGCCCAGTCCGGAAGACCACGGTCGGCGAAGTCTGAAGAAAGCTGCCGGACAAGAGGATCCGTCCTTCCTGGTCGAAGCCGAACGAAGTCGGCGAAGCAGGCGAAGTGAAAGCGGAATCCAGGGCACCACTGGGAAGAACCCGCACGAATGCCGGATTGAAATTGACCCCGGTCACCAGCAACCGGCCGCTTTGCTCCAGGGCAATCCGCGTCGGATTCCGCTGACCCGCGGTGAAGCCATCCAGTGCAAACCTGAAGCCGGGATCCACTCCACCCTGCGGCAGCAGCCGGACCACGGTTCGGAATTCGGTATTGTTCAACACCCCGGTGTTGGAGCTGATATAAAGACTGCCATCCGGTGCCATGGCGTATAGCCCCGGATCGACTTTCAACCCGGTGAACGTGGTCTCCACGTAGCCCGTGTCTTTCGATCCGTCGAGCTTCAGCCGGATCACCCGTCCATTCTGCAACACCAGCAATTGCCCCGACGGCTGTACCGCGATCCCCAGGGGCTGGGTTCCCAGGGGTGGGTTCACGTTGAAGCCCGGATCAATCGCACCGTTCGAAGCCACCCGGACGATCACTCCACTGGCATACGCCACGTAACAGGCGGAATCCGGCAACGGCGCGACGGCAAGGGCGGCATCCGATCCAGCAGCCTGGATCCGGAAGGAGACATCCACCGCCCCGCTCTCCTGCAGGAGGACCACCCCCTTGGTCGGATGACCTCCGACGCTGGTGAACGCGCCGTAGAGCAGGATGCGTCCATCGGATCGGATCACATGGCCGGAGTAGGGGCTGAAACTGCCGGGAAAGCTGAACCCGGGATCCACCGTCCCATCGGAATTGAACCGGGCGATGGCGCGATAATCGCTGACCGGTGCCCCCACCAGCAGGGTGCCCCCCGAGACCAACACCTTCCCTCCCTCTCTTCCCGAGTAGAAACGTCCACCGGTGGTCCCCACCGGATCGAAGAAGGGGTCGAGGCTTCCAGGAAGCTGCGCGTTGGCCGTCAGCGCAAGACCGGCCCAAAGAAGCATCACCCGTGTCCACTGGATCCACGCATTTCTCTTGGGCTGAGGCTGCCTATTTCGGGTCGCGCTGTGGAATACGTTTTCGTACGCACGAATTGCTCGGGAATGCACACGAGCCCTGGAGGGACAATCTCCGCGAGTCCGAAACTCCAAGGATCGATCCTGGGGACTCGTGGAACTCGTCCCTCCGGCCCCCGCTGGGTGGGCGCATCTTGACCCTGCCCCCGCCCGAGACCGCGGGTGTGCGGTACGCCAGAGGCGTTTCAGCGATTAGCCCGGGGTTCCACCCCGGGGTCAGTCGCCCCCAGGATTCTCCCACCCCGGAGGGGTGGCAGAGCTTCAACCCCTCCGGGGTGACCGGATTTTTCGCGCCAGTACCCGGGGTGGTACCCCGGGCTAATCGCTGCCCTCCTTCCGGGATGAGAAAGGGCACCGGGTCCGGTCGCCGCATCGGGGACGGAGGCTTTCGCAGGGCGCATCGGGGACAGTGTCAAAATGCGCCCCCGCCGGGTTCGAATCAGGAATTCGGATTGCCCAACTCGCCGGGAAGAAGGAAAGTCACCCGTTCCTTCGAACAGGCGGGACGTAGCTCAGCCCGGTAGAGCGCTTGGTTTGGGGCCAAGAAGTCGCAGGTTCAAATCCTGTCGTCCCGACCATTCTTCCCGTGGAAAACAGCGGAGCAGACGCTCCCAACCTGTCGTCCCTCCTGTCGTCCCTCGGACGCACACTGGGCCAGCTTGGCGATCAGCTCGAGGCGCTGGCAGCAGCCTCTTCAGGGTCCCGACCGTTGCCACCCTCCGTACCACTCTCTCAGTCGTACACGCCCCCGCCTTCGGACGTGACGATCGCGGATGCTGCAAACCAGTACCTGGGCGCGAGGCTCAGGCTTGGACGCTCCGATGTCGCCGGCCGAGGATCGCACCTGCGGGGATCCACGCCTGACACCTTGCTTGGATTGTGGTTGTGGGCTACGCCCACGCCATGCGCACATGCCAGCCCGACGAACGCGGCAGGGTGAATCTGGGCAATCTGGTCTCCAAGTGATACGTGGGCGATTTCCGCCGCGTCGCTGGACCGGATCGAGCTCGTCCGGATGAAGCCGCAGAGGCGAACCAGGAAGGACTCATTGGTGGACCTTTGCCAGCAGCTCGGTGAACTCGGATTCAAGATGCCCCAACCCGAATACGCCCCGGTCTCCACCGATCCCCTTCCATGAAGTTCATCGCCGACACCAACCTTTTGTCCGAACTCATTGTCCGCCGCCCCTCGGCCTCTGTTGTGCGATGGGTCAGGGAGAACGAAGATGACCTCGCCGTGTCCTGGGTTACGATCGCTGAGCTTCGAAAGGGGGTCTCCCTGCATCCGGACGCGCGCCGCCAGGCCGAGCTGGGCGCTCTGGTCGATCGACTCGAGTCGAACTTCTACGATCCGCAGCAGATCCCGTTCACGTCCTCAACGGCCACGGAGTTCGGCCGCGTGGTGAGTGCCCGGAAGCGATCGGGCCAGCCCATATCGTGGCCGGACACCGTCATCGCAGCCCAGGCCTCTGAAGTTGGCCTGACGGTTGCAACCCGAACCACAAAGGACTTTCCCGACGTGCCCACCGTCAATCCCTGGGACGAAAAAGCCCCCGGCGAAAACACCGGGGGCTGAACGGGAGGATAGCGGCGCTTCGTTCGCTCCCCCATCGACTGAAGGAACCCGTTACTTGAGCGGGACGGTCGCGATCGTCTGCAGGATCCGGCTGGCGATCTTATAGGGATCGGCCTGCGAGTTCGGACGGCGATCCTCGAGGTAGCCAGTGTAACCGTTGTTGACGAAGCTGTGGGGCACCCGGACCGAGGCACCGCGGTTGGCGACGCCGTAGTTGAACTTGTCGATCGACTGGGTCTCGTGGAGACCGGTCAAACGCAGGTGGTTGTCCGGGCCGTAGACCGCGATGTGCTCGTTCTTGTACTTGTCGAAGGCCGCCATCAGCGCCTCGAAGTACTCCTTGCCGCCCACGTCCCGCAGATGGGTGGTGGAGAAGTTGGAGTGCATGCCGGATCCGTTCCAGTCCACGTCCTTACCCAGCGGCTTGCAGTGCCAGACGATGTCCACCTGGTACTTTTCGCACAACCGCATCAGGAGGTAACGAGCGACCCAGACCTGATCCGCCGCATTCTTGGAACCCTTGCCGAAAACCTGGAATTCCCACTGACCCTTGGCCACTTCGGCGTTGATGCCCTCGTGGTTGATGCCGGCATCCAGGCAAAGATCGAGATGCTCCTCGACGATCTCGCGGGCCACGTCGCCCACATTCTTGTAGCCGACGCCGGTGTAGTACTCGCCCTGGGGAGGAGGGAAACCGCCGCCCTTCGGGAAGCCGAGGGGAACGCCGTCCTGATAAAGGAAGTACTCCTGTTCAAACCCAAACCAGGCACCGGGATCATCCAGGATGGTCGCCCGGGCATTGGTGGCGTGAGGGGTCTTGCCATCCGGCATCATGACTTCACACATCACGATGACCCCATTCTTGCGGGTGGAATCGGGATAAACCGCCACCGGCTTGAGCACGCAGTCCGAACTGCGACCCTCTGCCTGGCGTGTCGAGCTGCCGTCAAAATTCCAAAGCGGAAGCTGTTCCAGCTTCGGGAAGGCGTCGAACTCCTTGACCTGAGTCTTGCCGCGGAGGTTCGGGACGGGCTCGTAGCCGTCGAGCCAAATATATTCGAGCTTGTACTTCGCCATATGGATGAGTCTAACAGGTTACGTTCTGGGCACCCACGTCGTCTTGTTTCACCGCAGGGCGCGCTTTGCCTTAACCGCACGAAGGGTGCCATGCCATCACAATTTTGCACTCCTCCTCTGCTCGCCAACACGTTTATTCGGGTTTCCAGAGCATTTCAACGGTTTCGCTCATGATTACCATGGATTGAGCGATGGGCTCATTCTGGCCCGGCAGATTCACCCTGAGCAATTTGAACCACAGCCAACCCGCCCCGTTCGCTCCCCTCCCATGCTCCAGGTCAAGGATACCCTCCGCTCCACCGTGAACCTCACCTTCGATGGCCGGGTCGTGAAGGTTTACCACGGGCCCGACGCGCCCATCCGCTTCGAACATGAAGTGCGGGTGCTCCAACTCCTGGAGGAACGCGGATGCCCTTTCGTCCCCCGCCTTCTGGATGCAGACCCCGTCCAACGGAAGATCATCACCACCAACTGCGGCTCAAGGGTCGAACGGATCGACGATGCCCGACTCGCAGAGATCTTCGGCGAGTTGGAGGCCTTTGGAGTCCGGCATGAAGACGTCAACCTGCGGAATGTCACCTACCGCCAGTCCGACGGCCGGTTCTGCCTGATCGATTTCGAATACGCCACCATCCTCCCGTCCCCGTGAATCCAGACTCCAGCCAGAATCGGCCGGTCATCGACCCGGATCGCCCTCCCTCCGGAAGAGTCACCTGGTCCGCGTGCACCGATCGTGGCCGGGTGCGGGCAGGAAATGAGGATTCGTTCCTGGGAGTGCGATTTGACGGGCGCGAGATCCAGCGATTGGGACGACACGGGGAATCGAACCTGGAGACGATGGATGTCGCCTTTGCGGTCTGTGACGGCATGGGGGGAGCGCTGGCCGGGGAATTCGCCAGCCGGGTGGCGGTGGAGAAGATCTCGGGGTTGATGCCCCGTGCCTTTCATCAGGCGGCCCAGGGGCTCCACGCCGGATACACGGACGTCCTGTCCGAACTGGTCACCCAGGTGCATCGGGCCCTGACCTACCTCGGCCAGAGTTACGAGGAATGTGCCGGGATGCAAACCACCCTGAGTCTGGCGTGGTTCACCCCGCATTGGATGTACTTCGCCCACGTCGGTGACAGCCGCATCTACCATCTGCCGGGGAGCGGGGGCCCCCTCCGGCAACTGACCCAGGACGACACTCACGTGGGCTGGCTGCTCCGGAATGGCCAGATCAATGAACGGGAAGCCCGGACCCATCCCCGACGAAGCGTCCTGCAGAAGGCACTGGGAGCGGGGAACCAATTCGTCGATCCACAACTCGGGGTCGTCGGGGCCGAACCCGGTGACCTGTTCCTGCTCTGCACCGATGGGCTGGTGGATGGAATCCGGGATGAATTGATTGCCGATCAACTTCGCGGGGAACCCGATCCAACCGGCCCCGACGTCGCGCGACGGTTGGTGGATCTGTCCGTCGCCAGCAGCGGCAAGGACAACACGACCGCCTTGATCGTTCGCCTGAGCTGACCCCGGAAATGAAAAGCGCGCCGGTGGCGACCCTCGATGGGCGGCTCAACCGGCGCGCGGCGACAGAACGGGCTGGAGATCAGCCGTGGTAGCCTTCCTCGCCGTGCTCGGCGAGGTCGAGGCCCTGCTCTTCGACTTCTTCGGTCGGGCGCAGACCCAGGGTGAACTTGATGATGAAGGCGATGACCGTGGTGGCCACGACCGACCAGACCAGGGTGATGCCGATCGCCTTGAACTGGTTCATCAAAAGACCATCCGCGAGGCCGCCAACGACGGGATTCGCATCCTTGGTGGCGAGGACACCGGTCAGGATGGCACCAAGCGTTCCGCCCACACCGTGCACCCCGAAGGTGTCGAGCGCATCGTCATAACCGAAGATCGCCTTGAGCTTCCAGCAGGCGAGGAACGGAATGATGCCGGCGAGCACCCCGATGATCATCGCGCCGCCGGTGGAGATGAATCCGCAAGCCGGGGTCACCACGACCAGACCGGCGACGATTCCCGAGCAGAAGCCGAGCACCGAGGGCTTGCCCTTGAGGAGATACTCCACCATGCCCCAGACAAATCCGGCCGTACCGGCCGCGAGGGTGGTGGTCGTGAAGGCATTGGCCGCGATGCCGTCTGCCGCGAGGGCCGAGCCGGCGTTGAAGCCGTACCAGCCAACCCAGAGCATCCCGGTTCCAATCATGCACATCGCCATGCTGTGCGGCTGCATGGGCTGACGTCCGAAACCGCGGCGGGGCCCGAGGATGATGCACAGCACCAGGGCCGACCAACCGGAGGTCATGTGGACGACCGTACCGCCTGCGAAGTCGAGGGCCTTGATCGCCGCATTCGGGTTCAGGGGACCGCACATCAGGCCGTCAGCTCCCCAGACCATGTGTGCGAACGGGAAGTAGACCGCGAACATCCAGAGGGTGACGAACACCAGGATCGCCGAGAACTTCATGCGCTCGGCGATGGCACCGACAATCAGCGCCGGAGTGATGATCGCGAACGTCAGCTGGAAGATCGCCCAGACGTTGTTGGAGATCCAGTGGTAGCCCTGGCCGACCCCCGCGCCATCGACTCCCTTGAAGAAGAAGAAGTCCGTTCCCCCAAGGAAGGGATTCCCGGCCGCAAAGGACAGACTGTACCCGCAGATCCACCAGAGGATCGTCACCAACCCGGCGATGCCCATGCACTGGGCCATGACCGAGAGGACGTTCTTCTTTCGGACGAGGCCGCCATAGAACAGGGCCAGACCGGGCAGGGTCATGAACAGCACCAACGCGGTGGCGGTCATCTGCCACGCATTGTGACCCGGTCCGGGACCGGCAATCTTCGTCGGTGCATTCGTCGACGCATTGCGCGCCCCGTTGTTGATGTAGGCCTCGATGTCTTCGAGCCGTTCTTCAGTGCTGCGCACCGCATCAGCGGCGGCCAGCGTCAGGGGACCGGCCATGCACGCCAGCACCGCCCACAGAACCATGATCCATTTTTTCATAGGTATTTCGCAATATTCTGATTCTCCGCCTTCAAACCGCTGAGTCCCCCTTCTCTTCGGTCCGGATGCGAATCGCCTCCGTCACGGATGAGATGAAGATCTTGCCATCACCGATCTTGCCGGTCTTGGCTGCCTTGACGATCGCCTGGGTGGCCTCGACCACCTTGGCATCCGACACCACCAGCTCGATCTTGATCTTGGGGAGGAAATCGACCGTGTACTCGCTGCCACGATAGATTTCCGTGTGCCCCTTCTGGCGGCCGAACCCCTTGACCTCGCTGACCGTCATGCCTTCGATGCCGACGTCGTGGAGCGCATCTTTCACTTCCTCCAATTTGAACGGTTTGATGATCGCTTCGATTTTCTTCATGGGTTCTAGCTTCCTTGAACGCCCCCGTGGATCTGGAGAGATCCGACCGGGGCTGGGTTTTGGTTAATGGAAAAACAGGTCACGTCACGGGGGTTCGGGAAAATCCGGAACGCAGAGGGATGAGTCCCCCCTTGCGTCCGCGGACGGAAATCCACTGCCGGGAAACAAGCTGCCAAACGGAGTCGTCTCAAAGTCAGCTCTCGCCGATGGAATGAGCGCTTGACTTCCGGGACCATCACCCAGCCCACCGCGGCCCCGCGAAGGCTTCCCTTCAGCAGGGGCGGAACGGACGTTTTGGTGACTTTCCCTCTTCTCATCTCACACAGCGTTTCCACCGGCTTTGCACTCCGGTCCGGAATCCCCGGATGGATTCTGAGCCCCCCCACTTCGCCTTGGGCGTCGTGGCAGACCGACGAAAGCAGCGGGGATGCCATCCTGAAGAGGGAATAACCTATCTCATTGGTCATACACTATTTAGACATTCATCTTTTCCATGAATGACCACACTGCCAGATGGAATCTGTTTCTTTTTATCCACACGGTGCGGGTAGAACCAAGCGGCCGGTGTGGCCTTTCCGAAGAACGTGGGTGCGTCACGGACGGACAAAAAACCAGGCTCGCAAAGGACCTGTCAGGCTGGTGGCATCGTGAGTGCTAAGCACTGAAGGGAAATGGCGTTGACACACTGGGTCATCTCCCTAGAGTCGCGCCGCGTTAAGCCCGCTAAATTCACACAAAATCTATGAATCGTCTCCATTCCCAGCGTCGGAGCGCGTTCACGCTGATCGAGTTGCTCGTCGTGATCGCCATCATCGCGATCCTTGCCGGCATGCTCCTGCCCGCCCTGGCGAAAGCCAAGGCCAAGGCCCAACGGATCAAGTGCGTGAACAACCTGAAGAACATCGGTCTTGGGTTCCGTATCTTCTCCACCGACAACAACGGCGCGTTCCCTTGGACCGTCGACACCAACAACGGCGGCTCTGCGGTTGCCGGCGCCTTCACCTGGCAGCATTTCAACGCTGTTTCCAACGAGCTTTCGACTCCCAAGATCATCATCTGTCCCTCGGACGGCCAGTTGACCGGTGAGACCGCGAACCGTCAGGAAGGCACGAACTTCATGCACCTGGTTCGTACGGGCGGCGCGAACGCCAACCGTTTCGTCTCCTACTTCGTGGGTCTCGATGCTTCCGAAGAGAATCCCCAGACGATCCTTGGTGGTGATCGCAACGTCAGCGCTGATATTTCCATCGCCGCTCCCGTGACCCTGAAGAACGCGGCTGCCGCTCCGTTCACGGCCGGTCCTGCGGGCGAACCCCTGAGCGTCCAGCTCCCGGTTCTTGCCGCCAACGTCATCGCTGCGAACGTCAAGGTGGGTTTCACGGCCCGCACGCATGATTCCGCCGGTAACATCCTCCTGGGTGACGGCTCCGTGCAGCAGGTCACCTCGGCCCGCTTCCGCGAGGCCATCCGTGATTCCGCCGCTTCCACGCAGCAGGCGCTGCGCTGGTCGATGCCTCAGTAGTAGGCTCCACGCTTCGAACCCCGGTTCGAACCCAACCACATCAAGGGCGCCTTCGGGCGCCCTTTTTGTTATCCTATCCCAGCACGCCGGGAGTCATCCGGGCGGACCCCGCCGGGGGACATCTGCCAGACGCGGCACGAAAGGCTGGAGAGGATCCACCGGCACACGCGCCCCTCGACCTTCCGCCCGCGCCATGGGCCCCGAGCCCGCAGGTGGCATCATCAGCCTGAAGGAACCCTGCCAAGTCCACCGCCAGAGGCGTGCCGTTTGGGGGATCGACCCCGCGAATCCTGGAGATCATCCTCAAGAGAATGTCGCCCCGGATCCTTCTCACGGTCACAGCCCTGGTCACCGTTCTGGTTCAATCCGCCTCCGCCGCGCTGGAGATCTCACGCTTCGACTCGGACGCCACGCCCGCCACGGGAACCCTCCTCGCCTATGACCCCATGCTCGGGGCGGGCGATCTCACCCTGCGCTGCCGCGGCATCATCCTGCGCGGTTCCGGCGAACCGATCGTCCTCTGCTCCGTCGATTGGATCGGCGTGGCCAACGATTCCCACGACGCCTTTCGCGATGCCCTGGCAGCGGCGGCCGGAACCCGTCGGCAACGGGTCTCCCTCCACAGCGTGCACCAGCACGATGCCCCCGTTGCCGATTCCACCTCTGAGCGCATCCTGACCGAGCGCGGGCTGCCCGCCGGCCCCTTCGAGTCCGCCATCGTTCAACCCGCCATCCTCCGCGCCAGCAACGCCGTCCAGGTCGCCACCACCCGATTCCAGCCGTTGACCCACGTCGGCTGGGGAAAGGCGGAAGTGTTCAAGGTCGCCTCCAATCGGCGGGTGGCTGGTCCCGATGGCAACGTGCGCGCCGTCCGGTACACCTCCTGTCAGGATCCCGCCCTTCAGGCGGCCCCGGAAGGGGTCATTGATCCCGATGTGGTGCTGGTCAGCTTCTGGAATGGGGATGCCGCCGTGGCCGTCCTGAGCTATTACGCCACCCATCCTCAAAGCTACTATCGCACCGGACTGGCCAACCCGGATTTCCCGGGGATCGCCCGGTTCCTCCGCGACCAGGCACTCCCGGGCGTGATGCACGTCCACTTCAATGGTGCCGGCGGGAACATCGGCGCGGGCAAGTACAACGACGGAGCTCCCGCCAATCGGGCCGTCCTCGCCGGTCGCCTCGCCGATGGCATGGAACGCGCCTGGAAAGCCACCGAACGACGGACCATCCGGGTCGAAGAGATCGGTTGGGAAGTCGAGACCCAGGTCCTTCCCCCGGCGGCCCACCTCAAGATCGACGAACTGGATGCGGCCATCCGTCGCCCCACCCCACAGCGGTTCGTGCTCGCCTCCCAACTCGCCTTCGTTGAGCGGGTGCGTGCGGGCAAGGGAACCGACGTTGGATGCCTTCGCCTGGGCGACATCCGACTCCTGCACACTCCCGGAGAACTTTTCGTCGAGTACCAACTGGCCGCCCGCAACATGAGGCCGGACCTCAAGGTCGCCATGGCGGCTTACGGCGACTACGGCACCGCCTACATCGGAACCGAGAAGGCCTATGAACTGGGTGGGTACGAAACCGAGCCCCGCTCCTCGAATGTCTCCCCCAAGGCACAGGGCGTCCTGATGAAGAGCCTCCAGCGCTTGCTGGAAGCCGGTCCGCGCTGAGGAACGGATCAGGCGACGGACCTCCGAAAGGTTCACCCCTGAAACCGGAGTTGTTTATCCGCAGATGGCGC
>CAMCFL010000033.1 GCA_945873715.1 Akkermansia muciniphila | reverse complement strand
GATCCGCCTTCTTCAGAGCCCCCGTCACTTCGGTGGTCAGAGCATCCATGCCCGAAACGGTGATACGGATGACCCGACCGACCTGCGTCACGCCGACCGTCTCCACCGCCTGGAGGTGACGGCGATCGAGTCCATCCGCCACCCGCAGGAGACCCGCCAGCCAGCGGACCCGGACCCGATCCTTCCCGGGCAAGGCCGCGAAATCGTCATGGGTCTTTTCCGACGGGATCGACTTCCGATGATACCGCGCGACCAGGGCGATGAACTCCACGCTCTCGCGTCGCACCCCGGGCCACGCGTGTTCGCGGATCAGTCGGGCGGTTTCACGATGATGTCCCTTGCCGTCGGGCTGGGTCACAAACCACCCGATGTCATGCAGGCAGGCCGAGACATCCAGGAACGCCCGGTCATCAGAGGAAAGTCCGTGGGCGGAACCCAGGCCGTCGAACAGGGCGAGTGCCAGGTCGCGCACGTGCAGGACGTGGACCGGCTCGGTCTCGAATTGCGCCATCAACATCTCCACCCCGCGGCGCAGGGCGACCGATTCCACTTCAGTCATGGGCGGGTTCCTCCAGCAGCGCCGCGTACCGCAGCCCGCGGGTGCTGACCCCCAGCTCCGGGAAACCGAACACCCGCAGCACCGACTCATAGATGGCCACGCCAAACGGGATGACATCCGCCCGTTCTGGCGGAAGACCCACCCGCGTCCGACGCACCGCCAGCGGTTCCGACCACACCCCTTCCAGGACCGCACCCAACCGGCCGACCTCGAACCGGGCGGATTCCACCAATTCCCGATCGAACTTCGCTGTCCGCGCCTCCATCAACGCCAGGATGGCGGTCGTCCCGCCCACGCCCACCACCCGCTCTGGATGCCCCGCCCGAAGCATGGCCGCCGCGAGGGGCGGTTCGATCTCGTCCCGCAGGAACCCGTCGAGCCAATCGCGCAACCGTCCGAGTTCGTCGGGTCCCGGGGGATCCCCCGGAGCAAACCGCTCGTGCAACCGGACCGATCCCAACTTGAAACTCTGGCGGTAATCGAGGGAACTGCTTCGGCCGAGGATGAACTCAGTGCTTCCCCCGCCCACGTCGATGATCAGCACCGGACGTCCGGCGTAAGCGGGATCGGTCATGACCCCGCGAAAGCCCCATTCGGCCTCCTGTTCCCCCGAGATGACCTCGGTCTGGAGCCCGGAGCTCTGACGGATGGCGTCGAGGAGTTCGTCCCGATTCAAGGCATCCCTCGCCGCGCTGGTCGCCACCACGCGGACCGTGGCGGCTCCCCGGGCGCGGGCCTCGGCGGCGTAGGCGGCCACGGCAGTGGCGGTGGCAACGATCGGCTCCGGTTGGAGCCGGTGGGTCTCGTAGAACCCGCGCCCCAGGCGCGTCTGTTCGCTGGTTTCCCACACCGGCGTGACGATCCCGTCGGTGACCTCGGCCAGGAGGACCTTCACGGAATTCGTTCCCACATCAATGACCGCGCGCAGTGGCATGTTCGAAGGGAAGTGAAGCGACCGGACGAAGGAAGACAAAGATCCAAGTTTCAGGGCCCTCCCGGCTGTAGGCCCGCTGCCCTCAGCGGGCGGTGCTTCCATCGTCGGACTGGCCCCGTTCCCCGGTTCATGACAACCCTCTCGCGGATGCGGATCCTGATCGTTTACAACTCGGCATTGGATGCCCGATCGGTCTCGGGCGTGCAGACCTACTTCGCCGGGGTGGCGAAACACTGGTGCGCGCAGGGGGCGACGGTGGACCTCCTGGTCGCGCGCGCCGCGTGGCCGATTTTCCGGGAGCTGTTCCCCCAGTCGGAACTGATCAGCTGCGACAACCTGTTCGATCCCACGAAGCACCTCGGACAAACCTGGCGGTATCTCCCGGCTTTCGCCTGGCGCCTGGTGAGTCATCGGTTCACCCGATTTCCCCACCGGTACGATGTCGTCTTCGCCTGCGCCCAGTTCGTCTACGAGATCGGCCCGGCGCGAGCACTCGCCCGACGATTCCAGGCGGCCCTGGTCGCCAAGGTCCATCACGTGCTGGGATCCCAGCGTCAGGCCCACGGGCTCTTCGATCACCTGCACCTGTGGTCCGAGCGGATCTCGGCGCGTTGGCTGAATCGCGAAGCTGACGCCATCCTGTGCGGCACCGAACTCATCGCCCGGGATTTCAACGCCGTCGAAACGCGCCTCGGTCTCACGCCCAGCCCAACTCATTCGACGGGCTATGGCATCGACCTCGATTCCATCCCGCTCGCGATCGATCTGCCCAAGGAGTACGACGCCGTGCTGCTGGGCCGTGTCCACGAACACAAGGGGGCCTTTGACGCCGTCGAGGTCTGGAGACAGGTCGTCGCCCGCCGGCCGGGGGCCCGACTGCTGGTGATTGGCGAGGGCCCGCACCGCAGCGAACTGGCCACCCGATTCAAGGCCGCCAGCCTCGAATCGTCGGTCAGCCTCGTCGGTGCCGTCTCGGAAGCGGACAAGACCCGGTTGGTGGGGCAGAGCCGGGTGGGCTTGAGCCTGTCGCGCGAGGAAGGCTGGGGATTGTCGGTCAACGAATTCCTCGCCGCGGGACTTCCGGTGGTGGCAATGGAAGTGCCGGTATTTCGACGGGTATTCCCGGATCAACTGGATCTGGTTCCGCAGAAGGACACGTCCGCCGTGGCGCAACGCATCCTCTCCTGGCTGGCGGACCCCGCGAGCGCACGGGAACGGGGCATCGCCGGTCGCGATTTCGTCCAGAGGTACGACCACAAGACGGTGGCGAATCGCGAAATGGAGATCCTGATCCAGGCGGTGAAGCACCGGGCGGAACGGTAACAAGCCCCCCGTTCCGGACGAGTTCCACGAGTCCCATCTCCTCCGCCGCGGGCTTCTGGAACCCCTGCCGGGGTTCGAACCGTCCGCACATTCCAACCCGGGGTGGCGCTGCGCCACCCCGGGCTACCCTTCGTCACCCCTCCGGGGTGAAAGCGCAGCCCGAATCGACGGGGGACTCGTTTTCATCCCGGAGGGATGGGAGCGATTAGCCGGGGTCAGCGAAGCGCCACCCCGGGCTCATCGCTGAAACGCCTCCGGTGTAGAGAGGAGGGGGGATCGGCAGCTTGCCGGTCCTGGCCCGATCGCCACCCCCGCTTCCAGTCTCCCCGGTACCGGCGGGCCGCCGGCACCCCCAAGGAACCAACTGGTGACTGGAAGAACCCGGACGGATCCCGCAGCCTGATCCGACAACATGAACCGGCCCCTCGCGTCGCTGCGACCCTTCCTCATCGCCCTCGGGCTGATTGCCCTGCCTTTGCTGCTGCTGTTCCGGGGTGGGTTCACGCCCGCAAAGCTCCTGTTCGCCAACGACACGCCCTTCGGGCTGCTCACGGCACAGGCGGACACCGCGCACGAGGCGTTCACCGGACATTGGCGGGACCTGAACTGGATCGGACGCCAGGAGATCGAGGCGTTGCCCGGGCCCAGTCAGGCAACCTTTTTTGCCCTCCGATCACCCGAAGCCTTCGCAAAGTGGCACGCTCCCGTGGGCCTGTTGTTCCTGGGCGTCTCGGCCTGGTTCTACTGCCGTCGCTCCGGGTTCCATCCTGCCGTGGGCGTGATCACCGGGATCGCGGCAGCCCTCAACTCCAACGCCTTTTCCTACGCCTGCTGGGGACTCTCTGCGAAATGCTTCGCATTCGGGTTCGTGCTCCTGGCGCTCGCCGCCCTCCAACCCGGCGCGCCGGGTTGGCGCCAGTGGGCCCGGGTGATCCTCGCCGGATTCGCCGTCGGGATGAACGTCTCCGAAGGGGCCGATGTCGGGGCCATCCTCAGCCTGTACGTCGCGGCATCGGTGGCTTGGGAAACCCTCTCCGTGCCGGTTCGCAAGGGTCCCGAGATTGCCGCTGGCTTCGCCCGCCTCGCGGTGGTGGCCCTGACGGCGGCATGGATCGGAGCCCAGGCCATCCAGGCGCTGACCGGGTTTGCCATCAAGGGCGTCGAGGGAATGGACGCGTCCAGCCAGTCGAGCACCCAACGCTGGGATTACATCACGGGTTGGAGCTTCCCGAAGATCGAGACGCTACGCCTGGCGGTGCCCGGCCTGTTCGGGTACCGGATGGACTCGCCGGAGGGCGGTGCCTACTGGGGAACGGTCGGGGCGGACGGATCGCCGCAGGCGCGATTCTCGGGCTCGGGCGAGTACGCCGGCATCATCGTGTTGCTGGTGGCCGGCTGGGCACTGGCGCGGTCGTTCTCCCGCGCCCCGGGATCGCCCTACAGCGAGGCGGAGCGGAAGCGGATCTGGTTCTGGGCGGGAGCCGCGCTGCTGTCGCTCCTGATCGCCTATGGACGGTTCTTCCCCCTTTTCAAACTGGTCTTCGCCCTGCCCTTCCTCTCGACGATCCGCATCCCGATGAAATACCTGCACGCAGTTCAGATCAGCGTGCTGATCCTGTTCGCCCACGGCCTGGAGGGGTTGGCGCGATCCTGCCTGGCGCAGGCGACCCGCAGCGACTGGTCTGGAGGTGGACTGCTGGATCACATGAAACGCTGGTGGGGCAAGGCGACCGGGTTCGACCTCACCTGGAAGCGCGTCACGCTTGTCACCCTCGGTGCGTCGGTGGTGGCCGCCATCTTCTACTCGGTTTCCGCCACCAGTTTGCTGGCCCAGATCACCGCCGCCGGATTCAAGGGCGAGGACGCCCGCCAGGTCTTCCAGTTCAGCCTGCGCGAAGTCTGGCTCGCCGTGGCATTCCTCGGCGCCGGCGCGGCCGTGCTCCTGGTGATGACCGCCCGTGGATTCGTCCAGCCCTCGCGGGCCTTCTGGATCCTGGGCCTGCTGGTGGCCGTCGATCTGTTCCGGGCGGACGTGCCTTGGGTCCAATACTTCGACAAGGACTGGAAGTATCAGACCAACCCGGTAGTCGAACGGCTGCAGGCGGCCACCGCCGATCATTCCCGGATGACGGCCCGCATCTATCCGCCGTCGCGCGAGATGCTCAACTCGCCCCAGGACGGCTACCTGCCGGCGGTCCACAACCTGTGGCTGGAACATCATTTCCAGTTCTACCGGATTCCCACGCTCGACATCATCCAGATGCCACGCACCCCCGTCCTGGACGGAGCCTATCTGAAGGCGTTCACCGCCGCCGATGGACGGCTCGACCCGAAACGGATCGGGCGCCTGTGGCAATTGACCTCGACGCGATCCCTGATCGCAGCGCTGGCGATCGGACCGCAGTTGGACGCTTCGTTTGCCCCGCCGGGCGGTGGCTTCAAGCCGATCCTCGGCTTTGCGCTTCAACCGAAGCCCGGGGTCACCGAGGCCGATTTCAACAAGCCGGAAAGCCACACCGCGGCCCTCAGCACCAACGGACCCTACGGCCTGTTCGAATTCACCGCGGCGCTGCCCCGCGCGATCCTGCTCTCCCGATGGACGGTGGAAACCAACGGCGACCGGGCGCTCGAACGGATCGTGGACCCGGGATTCAATCCGGCGGCCGAGACGATCCTCTCGGAGGCTCCGACCGGCATCACGGCCGGAGCCGGGGTGGAGAAAGGCGAGGCCAGCATTACCGGGTTCAAGCCACGTCAGGTGGTGGTGAAGACGCGGTCGAAGCAGGACGGCGTCCTGGTGCTGAACGATCGTTGGCACGAACACTGGTATGCGACCGTCGATGGCAAACCGGCCCCGCTGGTCCGGGCGAATTACATCATGCGCGGCGTGCCGGTGGCCGCCGGCGAACACACGGTGGAGTTCCGATACGATCCCCCACACGGCGCCCTCACGATCAGCCTCTCGGCCATCGCCGTGGGTGCCCTGCTCCTGCTCAGCCTCGCCTTCATCGCGCCCAACCGGAAAACAGATTGAGCGGACGCAACGCCCCGGGAACGGGGGTGCCGGCGGCTCGCCGGCACGGTTCCCCGAGCGGGAGGGGCGGGCCGCCCTTCCCCCCAATCCTGGGCCGAAACTGAAAACCGCCGTGGTTGATCTCCCGATGACACCGACGCCTCCCCCTTCTCCCAGCCACCTCGACCACGTCCGCAACGATGATGCCTACGCGGACATCCTCGCCGGCTGGGACGCCACGTTTTACGCCAAGTTCACCGACACCCTTCGCCCCTCCACTCCGGGCGGCCGCGCGCTCGACATCGGATGCGGCGTCGGTCAGGTGGTCGCCACGCTGACGCGCGAGGGTTACGAGGCGCATGGCGTGGATGTCGCCGCCCCCAACATCGAGCGGACCCGGAGTTTCACCAACCGCTGCCTGCTCTACAGCGGGACGCAGCTCCCCTACCCGGACGATCACTTCGAGACGGTGGGCGCGCTCAACGTCGTCGAGCATGTGCAGGATCCGGAGGACTTCGTGCGCGAGGCCGTTCGGGTGTGCCGGCCGGGAGGACGGATCGTCCTGAGCAGCCCCAATTTCCTTCGTTTCCTCGGATTCCGAGATTACCACCCGCGCATGCGCGGTCTCGGCAACAAGTGGCGGAATCTCCACGCCCTGCTCGAACGACGTCGGCGCATGCGAACGCAGCCGGACCACGTCCGCTTCGAAAGGATGACCCCGATCATCAAGCAACCGTTCACCCCGGACGACGACGCCATCGTCTGCACCAACGCCCTCGACATCGGGTTCTTCCTGGAGCGCAACGGATGCGACCTGATGCGGGTGGAGTGCACCGATCGATACGTTCCCGGGCTGGCTCAATGGCTGTTGAACCTCACGCCATTGAAATATGGGTTGTTCAACGCCTTCGTGGTCGGACGGAAGCGGTGACCTCTCCGTAGGAGACGAGGTGACGAGGCTCACTTCGCCCTCTCCGCGAGTCCTCAACTCCTCCGGCACGGACCTCCGGAACCCCTGCCGGGGTTCGACCCGTTCGCACGTTCCAACCCGGGGTGGCGCTGCGCCACCGCGGGCTACCCTCCGTCACCCCTCCGGGGTGGGGGAGACGGCTCCTCGGTCCCCAATGACGGGGGGACCGGCGGCCCGCCGGTCCTTGCCCCCTCTCCGGAGGAACGAGCTCGTCCCTTGAGGAACTCCGCCCTCCCCCCTGCCCTTTTCTGGTCTTGATGGGATTGGCCCCGGACCTGTATCACGCACCGCTGGTGCGTCCCTTGCGGTCCCATTGGCGTCGATCGACCTGAGCGTCTCTCCTGAAGAATGTTTGGGTGACAAAACCTCTGACACGACCGCCAACGCCCTGGACCGCGACACTGAAATCATTGCAATCCCCCTCCCAAACATGGCCAACCATCAATGGAAATTCTTCCGCGCGGGCGGATTCGATCAGGTCAAACTCGAGACCGGAGCTGACCTGCTGAATCTGGATCAACTCGACCAGAAGCTCTGGGTCGCATTGGCCTGTCCGACCACCGGACTGGAGTTCGACCCGAAGACGGCCGCCTTGATCGACACCGACAAGGACGGTCGTATCCGGGCCCGCGAACTCATCCAGGCCATCCAGTGGGCCGGCGGCCTGCTGAAGAATGCCGATGACCTGGTCAAGGGTTCGCCCACCCTGCCGCTGGCGGCCATCAATGACGCCTCCCCCGAAGGCAAGGCCGTGCTCGCCTCGGCCCGACAGATCCTGTCGAACCTCGGCAAGAAGGACGCCGCCGCCATCGGACTCGATGAGGTTGCCGACACCGCCAAGATCTTCGCCCAGACGCTGTTCAACGGCGATGGCATCGTCCCCGCTGAAGCCGCGGCGGATGACGCCACCAAGGCCGTGCTGGCGGAGGTCATCGCCTGCGTCGGATCCGTGCAGGATCGGTCTGGGAAGCCGGGCGTGAACGCGGATCTCGCTGGAAAGTTCTTCGCCGAGGCGACGGCCTTTGACGCCTGGAACCAGAAGGCGGAAGCCGAACCCGGGGTGATCCTGCCCCTTGGCGCGGCGACCGCCGCCGCCACGGCGGCCATCCGGGCGGTGAAACCCAAGATCGACGACTACTTCGGCCGCTGCCGACTGGCCGCCTACGATCCCCGCGCCCTCGGAGCATTGAACCGCGAGGAGAAGGAATACCTGGCGATTGCCGCCAAGGACCTGCAGATCACCGCCGCCGAAGTCGCCGGATTCCCGTTGGCCCAGGTCGCCGCTGGCAGGGCCCTCCCGCTCGCGACCGGCATCAACCCCGCCTGGGCCGGTGCCATCGCGGCCCTGTGCAAGGACGCCATCAAGCCGGTCCTCGGCGATCGCGAATCCCTCACGGAAGCCGATTGGGCCGCATTGCTCGGAAAGCTCGGTCCCTTCGAATGCTGGTCCGCCGGCAAGGCAGGCACGGTGGTGGAGAAACTGGGCCGGGATCGCGTCCGCGCCATCCTGGCTTCCGGTGCCAAGGACGCCATCGCCGCCCTGATCGCCAAGGACAAGGCGCTGGAAGCGGAAGCGAGCGCCATCTCCGCCGTCGAAAAGCTCGTGCGATTCCATCGGGACCTGCACCACCTCGCCACGAACTTCGTCAACTTCAAGGACCTCTACGATGGCGGCGAGCCGGCCATCTTCCAGGCCGGCACCCTGTACCTCGACCAGCGTTCCTGCACCCTCTGCATCACCGTCGAGGACGCCGGCAAACACGCCACCATGGCCGGCCTCGCCGGCGCTTACCTCGCCTACATCGACTGCGCCCGGAAGGGCTCGGGCGAGAAGCTGTCCATCGTGGCCATCTTCTCGCAGGGCGACGACGACAACCTGATGGTCGGGCGCAACGGCGTGTTCTACGACCGCAAGGGCAAGGACTACGACGCCACCATCACCAAGATCATCTCCAACCCGATCTCCCTGCGGCAGGCGTTCTGGTCGCCCTACAAGAAGTTCGTCCGCCTGATCGAGGAACAGGTCGCCAAGCGCGCCGCCGCCGCCGATGCCGACGCCAACGCCAAGCTGGCCGCCGCCGCCACGGCCACCGCCAATGCCGACAAGGCCATCCCCAAGGAACCCAAGAAGGTGGATGTCGGCATGGTCGCCGCCCTGTCGGTGGCCTTCGGCAGCATCGGAACCGCGCTCGCCTACCTGCTGGGGCTGTTCAAGGGGATCACGCCGTTCCAGTTGGCGCTCGGTTTCGTGTGCGTGATCGCCTTCATCTCGGGCCCGTCGATGATCCTCGCCTATATCAAGCTCCGGAAGCGCAACCTCGGTCCGATCCTCGACGCCAACGGCTGGGCAGTGAACGCCGCCGCCAAGGTGAACGTGCCGTTTGGAACCTCGCTGACCGGCATCGCCAAGCTGCCGGCGGGATCCTCGGTGGACTCCTCCGACACGTTCGCCGAGAAAGTGTTCCCCTGGAAGATGTGGCTGGCCGTCCTGGTCGCCGTCTACCTGGCGTTCAACTACTACAAGGGCAACTACGACGGCAGCCTGCCCAAGGCCGTGAAGAGCACCCAACTCCTCGGGAAGCTCTCGCCCAGCTATGTGGATCCCGCGGACGCGGCCAAGGCTGCGGCGGCCGCTGCCGCCACCAACGCGCCGGCCAAGATCGCTGATCCGGCGAAGTAAAAGAATCGGTGGGACCGGCAGCCTGCCGGTCCTCTCCCTCCCCGGAGGGACGAGCTCCGCGAGTCCCCAACCCTTCCGCACGGGTCGTTCAGCAACCCCTCCGGGGATGATCCGTTCGTGCGTCTGTTCCCGGGGTGGCGCAGCGCCACCCCGGGCTACCCTTCGTCACCCCTCCGGGGTGGGGACGCGCCCTACTTCAACCTCTGGGTGATGATATAGAATCGATTGCCCTCGTCGCCGGTGGGAAGGTTCAACTCGAATTCACCCCCGGGCAACCGGGTGGGCGGCACGCCGGACTTGGCAAAGGCATCCCCCAGCACATCGGTCTCCAGGAGTTCAAACTCGAATCGATGCGCATACCCGGCCGGGAAGACGAAGGAGATCTTCTGCATCCCGCCCTCAAGCAGGTTGATATCGAGGAAGGGCGGGCTCAGGTCGACCTTGGCCAGTGCCTTGTAGACGTTGTCGCCCGGGTCGGTTCCATCCAGATACTCCTGTTGATTCGAGATCCCGTCACCATCCAGATCCCCGTTCGGATCTCCATCGCCACCAAGGAACACGCATTCCCACGAGTCCGGCAACAGATCGCCATCCACGTCCGCCAGGGGAACCGGCGGCACCGACAGCAGATTGGCCGTGATCACTTCGAGGTCGGTTCCGGCACAGTCTTCCTCCAGATCACTGAAGCCCCGGACCCGGATGAGCGCTCCCTCGACGATCTCGAAGGAGTCGGGGAACTTGAAGGGAACTCCCGGAGCGGTGAACAGGTTGCGGGGCTGTCCCCCGGGAACCGTGAGGAGCGCCGTGCACTCGCCATCAAAGGTGGAAGGCGTCACGACCAGGTCCAGCGTGGTCACCGGACGCGGCTTGAGCCCCGCCAGCAATGCCAGCGTGGCCGCCCGGGCCGCCGTTTGATCCGCCGGGGAAACCGAGGTGACCAGCGCGTAATTCGAATGCACCACGCCGGTGGCGATGAACTGGCGGAGGGCATCCACCGGCAACGGGTATCTGCCAGGGGTCGCATTGTTGCTGAGCGAGCTGATGCGGTAGAAATCGAGAGCCAACCGCCGCAGGTTCAAACTGGCGGCATCGGGAAGGGCATTGGAGATGGAACGATGAAGCGCAGCCAGGTTCCAGGCCGGCAGACCGCCGGGGCCGAAGTCGCGGAGGGAATCCACCTCCGACGCACTGATCGGGGTGCGCAGAACATCACCGGGCCGATGCGGGAAGAGGGTGATCGCATTGCTCTCGGCCAGACCGGGCTTGCCCCGGGCGACGAAGATCTCGTGAAGCTTCCGCTCCAGCAGCAGCGCCCCCAGGGTTTCCAGCGGACCGAACCGGGACAACACCCGCGGCGTCACCGCACTGCCGAGAGCGGCCTTGGCCCCATTGATCCAGGCGTCGGCCTGGAGAAGCAGGTCGCCGGCTCCCGGCGTAAAGACGAACTCCTCTTTCGAGATGGCAGGCACGGGAAGCAGGCCGAGCAACTCACGACCGATGGCCGTGTCCGGACCCGCACCCGACACCTGGAAATGGGAATCGGTCGAGAGAACGAGCAGACCGAGGCGGACGTTGGCCGGGGCATCCCGGAAGGCGACGCCCGGACTGCCCAGGGAACTGATGATGTTCAAGGTTGAGCGCCGTGCCAGCAGACTTCCAGCAAGATCATGCAGCGCGACCTCCTGGCCCAACCGCAAGGGAGCCTCGGCATTGGCGACGCCGTCCCAGGCGCGCGGGGTGCTCAACAGATCGAAGCTCGTCTGTTCGTCGATCTTCGACGCGGGAATGCTGTTGGTTGATTTCGGGTCGGTCCCGGCGAACAGCTCGTTCTTGTCGGTGAAACCGTCGCCATCGCTGTCGTTCCCGCCGTTGGGATTCAGCCCCTTCGCCAACTCGACGAAGTCGGGCACGCCGTCGCCATCGGAGTCCTGCTCCACCGGCGAATCCGGAAAGGTATAGCGGGCCCGATGGATCCGGGACCGGGTCTGTCCAGCAGGATTGGCAAAGAACTCGACCGTGGAATTCTGGAAGAGGGTGAACGTCGCCGAACCCACCGCCGAGCTCCAGGCAGCCCCGGGCGCGGTGCGATAGGAGACCGAGACTCCCGCGGACGGCGTCGCGACGGTCACCTGGACCGCCCGCAACTGCGGACCAGCGGGCGGAGTGATCGAGACATCCCCCGCTTCATCTCCAATAGCCGGAAGGAATGAGGCCACCGAGATGGAACCGGCGAACTGGTTGATCAGGGCGAAGTTCGCCGCTGCCGGTTTGACTCCGAGCGTCCGGGCCGTCGGATTGCGCAGTCCCTCTGCCGAGGTGCCCATCCGCTCGGCCGTCACCGAGACGTTGGCTCCGCCCAGGTTGATCCCGGAGACCCAGTCGGCCGCGTTGAGCGAACGCACCAGGTTCGGCGTGGCCGAAACAAAAGGCTCATTGGCAAACAGGAAGACGTTGGCGGGCGTCCCGAGCGGATTCGGATCGGGCAACGCACCGGACGCCTTCAGGACATAGTTGGCACCATCCTGCCGGTACTGGAGGAACTGGGAGGAACGATCCGACTCCCCTGCCAGCAGATGCACCTCTCCATTGGCGAGCGGAAGGGCGCCGGTGAAGCGGGTTCCACCGGGCGCGTTCAGCGTCTGAACCAGCACCGGCGCTGCGTCCCCCTTGAAGTCATAAATGCCCGCCTCGACCCGGCCCGAATAGACCACCAACAGCCGGTTGGCCGGCGTGGATTCGAGAACGACGACCTCGGCGATCCCTCTCCCGAGGGGATACGAAGCAGCCGCTGCGAAACCGAACAGGGTTGGCAACGTCTCGGTCACCGGCCGCACCACCACGTTGGACCCGCGGAGATCGTAACTCAGGAAGTGGTGGAGCGTCGAAGCTCCGAAACGTCCGAAGACAAACCGGGAACGCATCCCGGTGGCGGCGGCGACCGGGACGTTGGTGCCGGTGGCCATCGACCCGATCCGCAGGGTGTGGTCGAGGGCTGCGCGCTCGAGCACGCCGAGATAGGTCAACC
>CAMCFL010000032.1 GCA_945873715.1 Akkermansia muciniphila | reverse complement strand
GGCCGCCTGGGCTTCGATGGCGACCAGACCGAGCAACTCCGACCGGTCTTCCCGGGAACCGGTCATTGGAAGGGAGGGTTGCAGGACGACCGATGCCCCTTGGTATTGGCGTGCCAGCTCCTCGTCGTCGGCTTCGGTCAGGAACGTGACCCGCTTGCCGACCGCGGCCTGGCGCAGTTTCTCAAAGTAGGCGGGATCGTAGGGGCGTCCGACCACGCGCAGTTCCCGGCCTTGAGGCAGGGCCTGGATGACTTCCAGCACGCCCTTGTGGGCCAGCAGTCGGCCGACGAACAGCGCGTACCCGGCGAAATGACCCGTCTCGGGCGGAAACAAGGGGCGTGCTCCGCCGTGCAGAATCATCGCGGGGTTGTTCCATCCCGCGAAAAGGCCGGCGGCGTGATGCGAGAGGTGGGCCAGGCCGTGGGCAAGGCGGTAAGGATCCAGCCGTCTGGAAATGTGGTTGAGATAACTCGACACGCAGCGTCCGCCTCCGCCGATGTCGGTCAGGACCACCAACTGTTGATGGAGCAATCCGCAGGCGAGGAATCCGTCCGCCACCGGATTCGGGAAGCACATGATGTGGAGCACGTCGTACTCGGCCAGGGCCGCACGGGCTGCGCGGGTCAGCGGCGGAAAGATCCCGCCCGACCGCAGGTTCCAGGTCAGGACACGGGTGGGGGGCCCGCCTGCGGGGGGCTTGGCCGGACGATCACTGAAGAGGGCTTGCTCCGCGTGGGTGATGCGGGCCAGCGCCCGGGTGTATTCGGCAGCGTAACGTTCGCCGCCGCCGATGGTGCGGTCTGCGAGCCCGATGGAGGAGGGAAGGACAAGGACCCGTGGAGAGGCGGGGATCGAGGGATCGGGCATGTTGGTTCAGGCAGGCTTGGTAAAGAATCGCCGCTGCTTCTCCGAGATTGGAAGACCGATGCGCTCCATCACCGCGAGCATGTCCTCCCAGACCTTGCGTTTCTCCGAGATGGCCTCATTTCGGAGGAGGTAGGCCGGATGGTAGGTGGGCATGAGGGGAATGTCGTGGAACTGCAGCCACTGTCCGCGGATCCGGGTCACCTGTACTGATCGTCCGATGAGCCCCTCGATGGCGGTGCCACCCAGGGCGACCATGACCTTTGGGCGGATGATGCGGATCTGCTCTTCGAGATACGGCAGACAGGTGTGCATCTCCTCGGTGGTGGGCTTCCGATTTCCGACCTGCTGGCCCGGCGTGTCCGGCCGACACTTGAGTACGTTGGCGATGTAAACGGTGTCCCGTGTCAGGCCCATTGCCTGGAGGATCCGCGTCAGAAGTTCCCCGGCTCTCCCGACGAACGGTTCGCCCTCGGCGTCCTCGTCGGCACCCGGGGCCTCTCCAACGAACAGGATCTGCGCGTGGAGATCGCCGACCCCGAAAACGACATGATTTCGTGAGGCTGCCAGATGGGGGCAGCGGATGCAGTCGAGGGCTCGTGCGTGGAGTTCCTCCAAGGCGGCCTTTTTTGCGTCCGGGGGGAGTGGGGATCCCAGATCCAGCCGCCGGGTCGCGGTCGGAATCGGAGGGGCAACCGCCGCCGGTTTCGAGGCGACCTGCGAGGGAGGTGGGAAACCGGAGGCGGATCTTTCGGCAGGACCGCGCGGCGGCGCAGAACCCACGGGTGGTCGCAGGGCCTTCAGGGTCTCCGGCTGCACGGTCACGGACCGGACTCCCTGTTCCCGGAGGGATTCAAGGTGCTGGACGGTTGCTTCGAGGAGTTGCCGATAGGCATCAGTCGCCATTCCGGGACGAGACTGGCGGCGGTCGGCGGGGATGTCGAAGTGGATTTGCTCCACCTGCGTGGCGCGGAGTCAGCCCGGACGATCCGGATCGAGCCGAGCGACCTTCTTCCCATCGACCGGCTTCCACCGTAGGCTCGCCCTGCCGCGCATGATCCGTTCCTTTGCCTTCACCACCCAGGGTCGGTTGCACAGTCAGGACATCGAAATGTTCCTGATGCCGTCGCTTCTGGCGGATACGAACCTTTTCCTCTGGGTCGACATCGAGAACGCGACTCCGGAAGAGGCGCGGCAGATCCTGGCGGAGGTGTTCCACTTCCATCCGCTTTCGCTCGATGACTGCATCCATGTGAGTCCGTCGCCGAAGGTGGAGACCTATGAACCCAAGGAGGAGGATCGGTTTGCCCACTACCTGTTCATGGTGATCCACGCGGTGGACTACAGCCGCAAGGACGGACGCTTCGCCACGAGCGAGCTGAATTTCTTCCTGGGGAAGAATTTCCTGGTCACTTACCACACCGTGCCTTTGCGGAGCGTTCAGATCGTCGAGGAACGGTGCCTGAAGAGTACCGTGCATGTGGCACGCGCGCCGGATCGGGTGGCGCATGCCTTGCTTGATTCGTTGGTGGAGAACTACAAGCCGGCGCTGGAGGAACTGAGCCTGGAGATTGCGGAGCTCGAAACGGAAGTCCTCCAGAACGCCGGCCCGCAAATCCTGGAGAAGATCATCGCGGTGAAGAAGGAGGTGGTTCACCTGAAGCAGATCATCGGTCCGCAGCGGGATGTGCTGGCCCGATTTGCCCGGGGGGAGTTCAAGCTCATCCGGGCGCATCTGGTGCCCTACTACCGGGACGTGTACGACGGGCTCTATCACATCGGGGAGATTGCCCAGGGTTACTCGGACTCTTTGTCAGGAATCCTGCAGATCTACCTGAACGTGTCGTCCAACAAGACCGGAGAGGTGGTGAAGGTGCTGACGATGATCACCATCATCACCACGCCCCTGATGATCGTGGGAACGTGGTACGGGATGAACTTCAAGAACATGCCGGAGCTCGACTGGCGCCGGGGCTATGTGTACGCGCTGGTCCTGACCCTGCTGAGCACGGCGGCGACATTGATCTACTTCAAGCGCAAGAAATGGCTCTGAACCGGAAGACACCGCCGCGCTCGAGCTTCCTGGACAAGGTGCTGGGGCGTCTGGATCGGCTCGACAGCGAAGGCTTGCAGGCGGTGGTACAGCGACTCGCCCGGGAGAGGGCATTCCTCGAGACGCTGTTCAATTCCATCGAGGATGGCGTCGTGGTGGTCGATGCCGAAGGCCGCATTGTTTACTTCAACGCGGTGGTCACGCGTCTGCTCGGCCTGCCTGAAGAGGCGGAAGGGGAACCCATCCTGCAGTTCCTGCCGGAGCTGGATTGGAAGCATCTGGCGGCCCTTGACTCGGCAGGTGGGCCGGGCATCTACCGCGGGGAATTCGAAGTCCAGTATCCGCGGCCCCGCTACCTGCGGTTGTACGCGGCCCCATTGGACGGCGAGTCACCGGGCAGCACCGGCGTCGCACTCATTCTTCATGATGCAACCGAGGCGCGACAGAAGACCAACGAAGCCGTCGAAAGTGAGCGCGTGCACGCGCTGACCCTGCTGGCGGCCAGCGTGGCCCATGAAATCGGGAATCCGCTCAACGCGCTTCATATCCATCTTCAGTTGATCGAGCGTGATCTGAAGAAGCTCCGGCTCCTGGCAGGGTTGGGTCAGGGCGGCCCGGTCCGTCGTCGGCGCGGCGACGTCGAGGGGGTGACCTCCGCGGATCTTCAGGAAGTGCTGGAGCGGACCTTTGGCTATCTGGCCGTCGCCCAGGGTGAGATCGGGCGTCTCGACTACATCGTCACCGAGTTTCTGCAGGCGCTGCGTCCTTCGGCTCCCCGGCTTCAGGCCGGCAATCTCAATGAAGTGGTGCGCACCACCGTGGATCTTCTGCGTCCGGAGTTGGAGAACCGTCGGCTGCAGGTTCGCGAGGAACTGCTGCGTAGCCTTCCACAGGCCCGGTTTGATGCGTCACAGATCAAGCAGGTTTTGGTCAATCTGGTGAAGAACGCCATGCAGGCCATGGCGCCGGAGGGGGTGTTGACGCTGGCGACCGGGGCGGGCTCGGATGCCGTATGGGTCTCGGTATCGGACACGGGGACCGGGATTCCGGCGGATCAGCTGAGTCGGATCTTTGAACCGTTCTACACCACCAAGCAGAAGGGCTCGGGCCTCGGGTTGCTCATCGTCCAGCGGATCGTCCGGGCTCACGGAGGGCGCATTGAGCTCGACAGCCGGGTCGGGCGTGGGACGACCTTCCGCCTGTGGATTCCGATGGTTGAGCCCCGGGCGCGGCTTTTGCCGGAGGCAAGTGGTGGCGGATGAGATTTGAAGTCCCGTTGGCCACCGGGCTTGGGAATGGGGTAGGATGGAGGGGTGACGCCAACCTTGCTGATCGTGGATGACGAGAAGCCCACCCGGGAGGGCCTTCGGGCCGCCCTGGAGGACAAGTTTGACGTGTATGTCGCGGAGTCGGCCGAGGCTGCGATCCAGCTTCTCGAGAAGGAATCCTTCAACGTGCTGCTGACGGACCTGAGGATGCCGGGCAGCGACGGCTTCCAGCTCATCACCCGCGCGAAATCCCTGGCCAAACCTCCGGTCTGCATCCTGATGACCGCCTACGGCTCCGAAGACGTGGCCGTCGAGGCCATGAAGCATGGGGCCGACGACTACATCGCGAAGGGACGGATGCAGATTGATGAACTGGAGATCCGGATCCAGCGGGCATTGAAGCGGCAGACCCTGGAAGTGGAAAACCGGCAGCTGCACGAGCGCCTCGACACCAAATACGGAGTGACGAGTCTGGTGGGTGATTCCCCGGCGCTGACGGAAGTCCTCGACGTGGTCCGACAGGTGGCACCCACCCGGACGACCGTTCTCATCACCGGCGAGAGTGGAACCGGCAAGGAGGTGGTTGCCAAGACGCTGCACCAGCTCAGCCCGCGGGCCCGCGGGCCCTGGGTGGCGGTGCATTGTGCCGGTCTCCCCGCCTCGCTGCTGGAAAGCGAACTCTTCGGTCATGAGAAGGGCGCGTTCACCGGAGCGCACGAGCGTCGGGTGGGGCGGGTGGAGATGGCGCAGGGGGGAACCCTGTTCCTGGACGAGATCGGCGAGATCGACGCGACGACGCAGGTGAAGTTGCTCCGTTTTCTGGGGGAACGGACTTTTGAACGGCTTGGGTCGAGCCGGACTCTCACGTCGGATGTCCGGTTGGTGGCCGCCACCAACAAGGATCTGACCGCGATGGTGAAGGCGGGAAGCTTTCGCGAAGACCTTTACTTCCGACTGGCCGTGGTGCCGATCCAACTGCCGCCCCTGCGGGAGCGCTTGTCGGACATTCCGCAATTGGCGAATACCTTTGTCCGGGAGTTCGCCAAGGAGAACAGCAAGACGGTGAAGGGGATCGAAACGGCAGCGATGGAACTCATGCTGAAGTATCGGTGGCCGGGGAATGTGCGCGAGTTGCGCACGGCGGTGGAGCACGCCGTCGTGCTGTGCCGCGGCGATTCCATCGCGCCACGCGACCTTCCGGTGTCGGTCCGGACTCCGACGGCGGAAGTGGTGGCGCAGGAGACGCGGGAAGTCCTGTCGTCGGGTCGGCTGACCCTCAAGGACGCGGAGCGACAGCTTCTGATCCACGCGCTGGAGGAGTGCCGGGGGAATCGGACCGAGGCGGCCAAGAAGCTCGGAATCAGCCGGCGAACGCTGCACCGCAAACTGCACGAATTTCACCTCGAAGGAAATTGATGAACCAACCACCGAAAGGCATTCAGGACTGGGTCAACGCGCTCGAAAGCGGCCGGTTCAAGACCTGGCTCCGCGGAGTCCTGGGAGCCCTGGTCCTTCTGGGGATCACCGCGATGTACCTCTTCACCGAGGCGAGGAACTTCTCCAATCCCGAGGCCATGGAGATGGCCCAGGTCGGCCGGAATCTCGCCATGGGCCGGGGTTACACCACCCACCTCATCCGACCGTTGAGCGTCCAACTGCTTCGGGATCGCCTGATCGAGCGAAAGGAAAACCAGGCAGGTTTCCTCCAAAAGCCCCATCCGGACCTCCATAATCCTCCGGTCTATCCGGTGATGCTCGGCGTCCTGTTCAAGGTGTTGCCGGAGAAGATGAGATTCGGGTTCCCGTCCGATGTGGCACGTCAACGCCCCTGGCCGGAGATGATGATCACCGCCTTGAATTTCATCTGGTTCGGCATCGGGGTCGGGTGGGTCTTCCGGCTCGGAAGCCGGCTTTTCGATCCATCGGTCGGTTGGATGGCGGCGGCGTTGTATGGAGGGACCGAGATTTTCTGGAGGTTCTCGAGCAACGGCCTTCCAACCCCCTTCCTGATGGTACTCGTGCTGGCGCTTGCCGATGTCCTGACCCGGTTGGATGAGTCCGGGGCGGAACTGGCTCCGGGGGTCGTTCCGCCCGTGGCACGTCCGCTCAGGTTGGCGGGCTTGGCGGGCTTGGTGATCGGGATTGGATTCCTGACGCGATACGCCTTCGGCTGGTTGCTCGTTCCGGCAGTACTCTGGATTCTGGCGACGCATGTGCGCCGCTGGGGAGTCGTGCTGGTATGCCTCCTGATGTTTGCCTTGGTCGCGGGCCCTTGGGTCGGTCGCAATTACCACCTCAGCGGACGACTCCTTGGGACCTCTTACTCGGCGCTGGCATCCGGGACGGAGACGTTTCCGGAATCCCGTCTGGAACGGCATCTGCGGCAGCCTCCACAGCTGCCGGACCTGACCGAGATGCGGGTGAAGTTTGCCGTCAATGCGGCCGACCTGCTCCGGAATGAAGTGCCGCGATTGGGCGGCAACTGGATCACCTTCTTTTTCGTGGCGGGATTGATGCTTCCGTTCCGCAATGCCCGGCTGCGTCGGTTGCGTTGGTTTACGGTGGGAAGTCTGGGGCTCCTGTTCTGTGTCGAAGCACTTGGGCGAACCCACTGGGCGAGCCTGGTACCCGTGGTCAACGGGGGGAACCAGATGGTCCTGCTCTCGCCCTTGATCTTCCTCTTTGGCACCAGCCTGTTCATCAGTTTGCTCGAATCCACCGAGTTCGGGCATCCGCTTTTCCGCCGTCTTTTCGTCGGGGTCGCCTGGGCTGTCATGAGCCTCCCGCTGCTGACTTCCATCCTCCCCCCTCGGACCTATCCCCTGGTGGAACCGACCTACCGCCCGGACATCGTCCGGGAACTCACCGCATACGTGGAGCCCGGCGAACTCATGATGAGCGATGTTCCCTGGAGTGTGGCCTGGTATGGTGATCGGGATTGTATCTGGCTCCCGCTTTGGGTCCGGGACGAGGGGGGGGAGGACTTTTTTGCCATCAACGATTTCGAGCGCCGGGTCGCGGCTCTGTACATCTCGCCGTTCACGGCCGAAGCCCCATTGCGTCTGGTTGGCACCAAGGACTTCGTCTGGGGACGGTTTTACTTCGATGCCCTCCTGCGAAGGAACCTTCCGTCCGGATTTCCGTTGGTCAACGCCTACGAAGACTCGGCTCGGGCGGGCCACCTGTTTCTCGCTGACAAGAAGCGTTGGTAACCGATGTCGCTCAGTCGGCAGTGAGGAGTTGCGCCAGTTGGTGGGCGGTCCGCTGGATTTCGAACCGTTCCAGAAACGCCCTGCGCCCATTCTCCGAGAGAAACCTTCGTTTTCCTGGGTCATGAATCAACCCGCGGACCGCGGCGGTGATCACCGCTGGCGTGGTGGAATCCAGGAGGACTCCGCATCGACCCTGCTCCAGGATCTCGTCGGCGGCTCCAGTTCGGGCGCTGATGATGGGCACTCCGAAAGCCATGGCTTCGAGCAGGACGATGCCAAAGGTCTCCAGATGGGAGGGAAAGACGAAAAGATCGGCCGTGCGCCAGAGGCCGAACCACGCTTCGGACCCGGCTTCCACCCCGGCATGAACGAAGAGTCCCGGCTCCGGCTCAACCGGGTCGCGGGTGACAAGGTGCAGGTCGACTTCCGTGCGGAGACCGGAACGCCAGGCTTCCAGCAGTTCCACGCCGCCCTTCCGACGGAAGTCGCCACCGACGAACAGGAGAATCGGCTTCCCTGTGGAAGAGCGAGGCGCGGGGATTCCGGGATCCGTCATCGAGGGCGGAAGAACCTGGATCCGATCCGAGTTCTCTCCGTATTCCCGGATCAAGGAATCCGCCGCCCGCTGTGACCAGGGCAACAGCAGGGAAGCGTGGCGGAAGAGTCGACGTTCTGCGGCTCGCAGACGCGCGAGCGTGATCGGTTGAAGCCAACGGGCGATGCGGGTCGGTCCGAACCAGGGCGAACGGGCCAGCTGTTCGAAAGTCGCATCCATGGCGACGAGACAACGAAGGTCCGGTGCCTGGACGGGCAGGGCCAATCCAACGCTCTGGGTGTTCACGACCACGGCGTCGATCCGGTGTTCCTTGCGCAGTCGGATCAGCTGGGCCGACGCATGCTCGCTCGTCGCCCGCCGCCAGCGGGTGATCAGGCCATCGAGGCCCAGGCGGTGCAGCCCGCGGATGCCGCGTTCGGCGTGGCGGAGCTCCGGGGGAAGGGGAGTGGCATCGATCTGGAACGGGAGGCAGCCCCACTCCGGATGTTCCCGAAAGGCGGCAACAAACCGGGGCAGGTATGAGGTGTGCCCCAGGGTGTTCTCGTTGATGAAGGCGATGTTCCTCATCCCGCGTACGATTCGCCGAGTAATCGGTCGAACTGTTGGATCAATTGGCCCACCACCACCTCGGGGGTATAGCGGATTCCGGTGAGCCGGAGAGCGGCGTCGCCGGCAGTGCGGCCGGCTTCGGTCGCCAGGGAGAATTGGTGGAAAGCCTTGGCAGCAGCGCCGGCGACCGTCATGTCCACCGACCTGCCCGCGTCGCCGGTGATCCATTCGGTGACCGCGTAATGGTGATGGATCACGGGAAGCCCGGTCGCCAGTGCTTCCAGGATGGCGATGGAGAACGGTTCCGCCAATGCGCCCAGCGTGTACACGTCCGCGGCCTGGTAGATCTCCGGCAGGGTTTCCCGGGGGAGCGATCCCAGGAAATGAACCCGATCCCCCAAGGCCTCCCGACATCGCCCCCGAACCATCTCGGCCCCGTTCTCATCCCCGCCCACCGACCAGAGGTGCCATCGTGGATCGCCGGTGAGGGCCAGTTCCTGGGCGATGTGATCGAGTCGCTTGGAGGAATCGCTCCCGACCGGGCCGACGGTCAGCGCCACGCGGTCCCCGGCGCTGGCTCCCAGCCGGGTGCGCGTCCTCGCGCGTGCTTCTGGCAGGGCTGGGCGGAAGAGTTGGGCATCAACGAAATAGGGAACGGCGAAGAAACGATCGAAGCGCTCGGGCCGGACCTGGGGGCGGGCTTCCTCCAGGTAATAGGGGGCCAACAGATGGATTCCGTCGTAGTCCTGCAACCAACGCGGGGAAAGGCGCATTCCATCGGAGAACACCACCTTGGCCCCGTGCCAACGTCGGAGTCGTTTGACGTTCCAGGCAAGAGAGGGGTCGGCGCAGAACGCAATGTGCATGCGCCGCCGTCGCAGTTCCCACGCGATCGGGATCACCGCGCTCATCTGCTCCACGTGGTAGCGGTAGTGCCAGGGCACCCCACGGAGGACGACTGAATCCCGCGCAATCAGGCGGATACGATGGGAGGGGCAGGATTGGGGAAAAGCGCGACCGCCGCCCCAGGCTTCCCCTTGAACTCCGGGTTGGGACTGGAGATGCAGGGCCAACTGTCCCATCCAGGTCTCGAGTCCACGACGGATCTGGCCTAGCCCTGAGGCAATGCAGGCGATTCGAAGGCTGCCGGGGGGGGGCATCAGGATCGGGAAGCCGGAGAGCGATCCGCAGGACGGGGAGCTCTCCGAAGTGGAAGAGTCTGCCGGTGGCGCGGGACGCAGACGGGCGAGAGAGAGGGATGTGAAAACGCAAAAAGGCGCGGTCCGAAGACCGCGCCTTCTGAAAGCGGACCGAACGACTACTGGCGACGGCGCCAGAGACCGAAGGCAACGAGGCCGAGACCGGCGATCATCGCGTAGGTTTCGGGCTCGGGGACCGGGGTGAACTGGAAGTTCACGAGGTCGTAGCGGCGGCCGTCCAAGCTGCCATTCGGAGGGGATCCACCGACAATATCACCACCGGCAAACCCGGAAAGCAGACCGTTCACATTGTTGGCGTTGGAATAGCCCGGGAGGGGGTCAAAGGATGGATTTTGAGCTGTGCCAAACGTGTCACCGCCAGCGAAACTCACCGAGTCAGCAACCAAGGCGTAGCTGCCAGCGGGGAGGAACAGCGAGATCGTGGTGTAGGCGTAGCCACCGCTGGCGAAGTCACTCAAGGTGGCCGCTATCGATGCCCAGGCAGCTCCGGGAAGAGTGGTTCCGTTGGAGTCGAAGGTGTAGATGGACAGTGTTGCCGTGGTGCCGAAGGTTCCGGAGGTATCCACGAGGCCCAAAGCAGTCACGTTGATGCCTCCCCCGGTCACCTGAAACGACTGACCGTTGAAACTGGCAGGCAGGGTGGTGCCCGTGTGAGCCCCACCGCTGGTGGTCGTGAAGAAGGCCGCTTGGGAAGAGGCGGCAGCGGCCGCGAGGCCGATGGCTGCAATAAATGACTTAGTCTTGTTCATTATAGGATTCGGTTGCGCTGACTCAGTTACTGGTTGGGTTGTACGTGAGAATTGATGTTGAGGTCAAAGGTTTTTTCCGAAGGGGGGATGGTTGGCGTCCTTCGGTGGGAGGAGGAGGTCCGGATTCGGTTCCGGCACCCCCTGCGGCTTCAGAACTTGTAGGCGATGCCCGCCATGATCCGGAGGTCGTTCGCCTTTCGGCCCGGCGCCGGGTCGGAGCGGTAGGTGTCCTGCCCGGTCAGTCGGATGGCCAGTTTCTCGGTCAGGTCCGCTTCGAGGGTGGCCTGGAAGTTGAACACGTAGTTGTCGAGTTCATCGACCTTCGGGGTGATGTCGGCTTCCTGCATCAGGCGCACCCGGTCATTGAACTTGTGGGTGAACTTCTCGCCGGCGCGCAGGGTGAAATACCGCTGGCTGGTGCCCTGTTCAAACTGCTCAAACACGATGCCCGGGCCAGCCTCGCCACTGAGCGTCGTCCGTTCGTTCTTGATGAAGTAGTAGCCGACGCCCGGGCTCAGGCTGACGCGGTATTTGATATCGGCGACCTTGTCCTGACGGGCATCGCCGCGTCCAAGGAAGTACCAGCGGTCGGTGATCAGCCGGTTGTACTGAAGGAAGGCTCCGTAGTTCTGGGCGGTGGTGACCCGGGAACCGGTCGTGAGGTCCCGATTGTTGCCGTAGACGGCGTCCGCACCGGCGCTGAGCTCGTTCTTGTCCCACTTTTTCAGGGTCAGGATGTTGGCTCCCGCGAGGAGGGTGTCCGAATTGCCCCGGTTGATGGAGGCGTTGAGGCCCGCGCTGGTCTTCCATCCGGTGTCGGGCGGGGCCGGTTGCTGGGCGAACAGTGAGCCGGTTGCGAGTGCGAGGGCTACGGCCGCGGTGAATCGGGTTTGTTTCATGGATCTGTCTTGATGCGGGTCCACGATTACCCAAGGAAAACCCGTCGTGGCAATGGCAAACCCAACCGGTGTCGCCCGACGTTCTTGGGTGCATCTTGAGTTTGTTGTCACCGTTGTAGGCCCGCTGCCCTCAGTGGGCGCTTTCAAGTCGCCGCCTGAGGGCAGGCGGCCTCCATCCACGACCCACGCAAGAGGCACCCACGTTCATCGTGCGGCGAATGGAGGCTTGTCATGGAGGGCGTGGATCTGGCATTGAGCGGGGGTGGCTTTGGATCTCCGAATGATGGTTGGCTCGATTATTGGCCCGCATTGGCGGCGTCGTTGAACGAGTTTTCCCAGCCAGGCAAAACCCCGTTCCGCGCCGCGGAACGGGGTTTTGCTTTTTGGATGCGGATCCGACCGGAGAAGCAATTGGCCACAAACAATCCAGCTGATGAAACCGCAGGTTGAAATCTACGACACCACCCTTCGCGACGGATCGCAGGGGGAAGGCATCAACTTTTCCGTCGTCGACAAGCTCCGCATTGCCGAGCGGTTGGACCAGTTCGGGGTGCACTACATCGAGGGCGGCTGGCCGGGTTCCAACCCCAAGGACATCGAGTTCTTTGCCCAGGCCAAGCGTCGCAAGTTCCGCCATGCCCGCCTGGCAGCGTTTGGATCCACCCGCCGCAAGGGAGTTGCGGTCGAGTCGGACGAACAGGTGAGATTGCTGCTGGAAGCCGGGACGCCGGTCGTGACGATCTTCGGCAAGACCTCGTTGCTTCACGTCCGGGAGGTGTTGCGCTGCACGCCGGACGAGAATCTGGCGATGATCGGCGACACCGTCCGGTTCCTGAAGGACCACGGCAAGACGGTGATCTATGACGCCGAACACTGCTTCGACGGTGCCAAGCTCGACTCGGAGTATGCCCTGGCGACGTGGCAGGCGGCCGAGAAGGCCGGGGCCGACATGGTGGTGCTCTGCGATACGAACGGCGGCTGCCTTCCGTCGGAAGTGGCGGAGACCACCCGCCTCGCGATCGCCCGATTGAACTGCCGTGTGGGCATCCACACCCATGACGACATCGGTCTGGGGGTCGCCAACGCCCTCGCCGCCGTGGAGGCCGGGGCGGTCCAGGTGCAGGGCACGGTCAACGGCTACGGCGAGCGGACCGGCAACTGC
>CAMCFL010000031.1 GCA_945873715.1 Akkermansia muciniphila | reverse complement strand
GGAGTCGGTGGAAGTCCGCCCCGTGATCCTCCGCGGCGTGGCCACCTACGAACTCGAACTGCAGCGCGAAGGTGATGAGTTCTACCGGGTGGTCTATCCCGAGACGGGGGAATGAGCCGGCCGGGGGGATGGGCGGGGCAATCCAACTTTGCTCTGTCCAACCTCCGTGCTCCACCGTAGATACAAGCGAACGTTACCCCCTCTCGCTTTGCTGCCATGAAAGTCTCGCCTCCCTGCCACCGCCTGCGCGGATTCACCCTGATCGAATTGCTGGTCGTCATCGCGATCATCGCCATTCTGGCGGGCATGCTTCTACCGGCCCTTTCCAAGGCGAAGGCCAAGGCCCAGTCGATTGCCTGCGTCAACAACGCCAAGCAACTGGGCCTTTGCTGGCAACTCTACGCCGTAGACTTCAACGACGTGATGGTCCCCAACGCGCTTGGCTCAAAGAACGCCTGGATTGATGGCTCGGGATCCGCCGCGGCCTACGACCTGCCCGGGGCGACCAACGTCGGCACCCTGCAACGCGGGTTGCTCTTCAAGTACAACTCCTCGACCAAGATCTATTCCTGCCCGGGCCAGAAGCAGGTTTACGCCCTCTCCCGGAGTCGCGAACTCAACCTCGCTCCCGCTCGCAGCTTCTCGATCAGTGGCCAGATGCACGGCGGCACCGAGTCGGGTAACCAGGTCCAGGCCATCATCCTCGGCTCCAATCCCGCCAGTGCTCCGGCCTACAGGAAGCTGGGGCAGATCAATCGCCCCGGGCCGTCGCAGGCATTCGTCTTCATCGATGAGAGCCACTTCACGATCGATGACGGATACTTCGCCGTCCGCGTCAATGAGCCCGTCTGGCAAAACTACCCTGCCGTCCGGCATGGCGGTTCGGCGAGCCTGAGCTTTGCTGATGGCCACAGCGAGCTGAAGCGCTGGATCGAGCCGACCACTCCAACGCTCAAGAATCCGAGCGGCAATGCACCCGCACCCGCACCCGCCGGACAACGCAACCGCGACCTCCAGTGGTTGTCGGAGCGTTACATTGATCCGCCCCGGCCCTGATCCCGCTGCCGCCGCCTGATTGACTTTCCGACCGCCCTCCAGTGACCCTCGGCTCATTCATACCATGAGATTCGGCATCAATTCCTTCCTGTTCGTTTCCCCGTTCACCACCGACAGCGCCAAGCTGTTCGCCAAGTTCAAGAAGTGGGGATTCGACACCGTGGAACTTCCCATCGAAGACCCGTCCCATATCGATCCTGTCAAGGTCCGGGCCGCACTCGACAAGGCCGGCCTCGCCTGTGGATCCATCTGTGCCTGCATGGGTCCGGGCCGCGATTTCCGCGGGACGCCCGAGGAACAGCAGACGGCCATGACCTACTGCAAGCTCCTGATCGATCAGGCGGTCATCCTGGGATGTCCATCCGTCATCGGTCCGGTCTACAGCGTGGTCGGCAAGGCGGATGCGGTGGAACCCGCCCAGCAAAAGATCGAGTGGGCGCTGGTGGTCAAGAACCTCAAGGAGCTCTGCGCCTATGCCGAGTCCAAGGGCATCCTGATCTGTGTTGAACCCCTGAACCGGTTCGAAACCGATTTCCTCAACACCTGCGATCAGGGTCTCAAGCTGATCAAGGCGGTCAAATCGAAGGCCCTCAAGCTTCACCTCGACACGTTCCACATGAACATCGAGGAGAAGAACCAGGCCGCTTCGATCAAGAAGGCCGGCAAGCTCCTCGCCCACTTCCACGCCTGCGGAACCGACCGGGGAACCCCCGGCGGCGACTCTCTCAACTGGAAGGAGATCGTCGGTGCCCTCAAGTCCATCGGCTATCAGGGCGACGTCGTCATCGAATCGTTTACCACCGATGTGAAGGTCATTGCCCGGGCTGCCGCCATCTGGCGTCGCATCGAACCCACCCGCGACGAGATCGCGGTCAATGGGCTGGCGAACCTGAAGAAGCTCTTCAAGAAGAAGTGATCCGACGCACCGCCCGGCTTGACCCCACGACAGATTCCGGAAGACAAAGGACTTCAATGCATTCTCTGCGCACCTATTCACGATTGGGCCTGCTCGTCGGGACCCTTGGCCTGCTCACATTCACCGGTTGCAAGCTGACCCCCCGGGTGGTGGCCAACGAGCGCGAGGGTTCGATTTCGCTCTTCAATGGCAAGGATCTGGCCGGTTGGGCCGGCATCCCGGGCCATTGGACCGTCGAAGACGGTGCCATCACCGGGTTCACCTCCAAGGATCGAACCATCCAGAATAATACCTTCCTCGTCTGGACCAACGGGACCGTTGCCAACTTCGAGCTGCGCTTCCACTACCGGATCTTCAACGGCAACTCCGGCGTCCAATATCGGAGTCAGGTGGTCGACGCCAACAAGGCGATCGTCGGCGGCTATCAGGCAGACCTGGAAGCCGGCAAGACCTACTCGGGCATCCTGTACGAAGAACGCGGTCGCGGCATCCTCGCCCTTCGCGGGCAAAGTACCCGGATCACCGAGGAAAACGGCCAGACCAAGGTCAATCTCGTCAATGAGGTCGCCAAGGGCCCAGAGCTGCAGCAGTTCATCAAGCACGAGGACTGGAACGAGTACCTCATCGTCGCCGACGGCAATCACCTGATGCACTTCATCAATGGCAAGATGATGGCCGACGTCGTCGATGCCCAGCCCGCCAAGGCTGCCAAGTCCGGCGTCCTCGCCCTGCAGATCCATGTCGGCCCGCCGATGAAGGTCCAGTTCAAGGATCTCTATCTGAAGAAGCTTCCCTGAATCGTCTGCGGGATCGGAGGGGCGAGTTCCTCGAGCCCGTGCCGTGACAGGCAGGGGGGGAAGGATGGGCCTTCCACCCTTCGATCCAGTCTCCGAAGGGACGGGCCCGTTCCCAATCCGGCCTACGGCTGCTTCGCTTCCTTCCAACGCCCGCGGTCGATGTCTTCCACATGCCGCCGTGCGAACCAATTGTCCCAGGAATTCCAGGCCAAGGATTGATCAAAGATGGCCCTGGCTGCCCGGACCCGGCCTTGCTGGAGAAGATCCCATGCGTAGTGGTTGGCCACCGCCACATTCCGCGGGCCCAGATCCATGGCCTTTTCGAACTCACGACTCGCCTTGGCAGCCTCATTCAACCAGTGCCAGGTGAGCCCGAGGGCCACGTGGACCATCGGATCATGGGGATTCACCACTTGGGCCCGGGTCAACCATTCCGTGGCCTCACGCGCCTGCTCTTCCCAGCGCGCTTCACCGGAAAAGCTGAGACGTCGCAGGTTCTCCCCGATCTCAAAAACCGTTCGCGGGTTGTCCGGGACCACCGCGGCCGCGGCCTTCAATTGTTCGATCAGGACCGGGTTGATCTCTGAGGCCAGCGCCGCCCGGTTGAGATGCCATCCCTCCCGGAAGCCCTTCCACGCCACGGGCACCAGGAACCAGAGAGCCATCCCTCCCACCAACGTGACCGGCACCCGACTCCACCAGTGCGGCGTGTGCCACCAACGCTCACTGGCAAACCTCACGGTGGACGCCAGCATCGATGCCAAGGTCACCGTCACCAATCCGAGCGCGGGGATGTGAAGGATGAAATCGCCCGCACTGTGAATGGCGATCCCAACCATCCCGATGCTCCCTCCCACGAAGAAGGCCGTCCGGTTGCTCCCCTTTTCCCCCAGGTCACCAATGCCTCGCTCCACGTATTTTCGGGACAGCATGATCCCCCCAGCCAAGGCCATCACGCCCAGACCGACCAATCCCACTCCAATCAGGCCGTAATCAGCCAGGGTATTGAGGTACTCGTTGTGGGCGTGCCCCGGGTTGGTCTGGATCGTGTGATCGCGGTATTGTGGGAAGCGGACATCGTAATGACCGGGTCCAACCCCGGTCCATCGATGATCCTTCCACATGGCCCAGGCGGGCGCCCAGAGGGGGCCGCGATTGCCACTGTCAGACGTCCCCTGCGCGCTGACGCCCTGGATTCGTTGTCTCGCCTTGCCACTGACCGAGAGAAAGACCGATCCACCCAAAACCACCACCGCCAGCCCCACCAAGGCTGCAATCCGCATCTGCCGACGCCGGAGCAGAAGCCAGACAAAGAAGGTCACCAGAACGAAGCCACCGGCCAGCCAACCGCCCCGGGACATCGTCACCGCGAGACCGGCGGCCATCATCGCCGCCGCATACCCGTGAAAGACCCGGATGGGACCCTTGGTCCGTCCGAGAAAGGTCTGGCCCAACGCCAAGGGAAGCAGGACGACCATCAGCGCGGCGAAGTGGTTGGGATTCACGAACGTGGCCCCCGCCCGACGGAAGTACTGGGCCGGACGTACCAACCACAGGACGGCGTCGCTCTGGCTCAGATACTGACCCACCGCATAGAGCGACAACAACGTCCCGAGCCCGACCAACCCCGTCGTGATCCGCTGGAGCGTGTCCTGTCCGTTCAGGTTGTGCAGGCCCACCGAGAAGACCACGGAGTAGAGGACGATCAGCCAGAGATCCTGCCGAGCGAGATAGGCCACATCCGCGACGCTCGCCTGCCATCCGGCGTAACCGATGAAGAGCAGCATCGGCAACAACACCGGATGCAGGAGGAGCCGATGCGCGCTGCCCAACCAGAGTCGCACCAGCCACAGAACCAAAGCCAGACCCGCCAGGCCCGTCATCACTGCCAATTCCGTCGTCCGCACACCGCCGAAAATCACCGCGCCATAACCGATCAGGCCCAGAACCAGCCATTCAATGGCTCGTTCCAGACGATCATCCCAGACTTCATCCGATCTTCCACGGCGACTCATTCAGTTAGAAGCGAGCAGGCTACGGGCCGAAGCCGTCCCGATTCCAGCCCCCATTTGCTGGGCCGCCCCCCCGAAACGCTTCTTGAGTTTGTGATGGATGTAGGCCGCCTGCCCTCAGGCGGCGATGGAGAAACGCCCGCTGAGGGCAGCGGGCCTACAACGGTGGCCACAAACTCAAGACGGACCCCACCCACTCCGCGCTCAACGCCGAAGGAACCCCTTCGGCAAGGTCGGCTTGGGGGCCGAATGGGGTAATGTGTCCGGAGTCACCCAGACCGGCGTGGTCAATTTCATCGGGACCGGCGCCCCGATATCGAAGGTCAACTCCAGGAGAAAGGCACTCCACCCTGCGGAGGGCGTGCTGATTCCGCCGACATAGCTGCCGTCTGCCTCGGGGTCCAGTGACCGCGCCCACCAGGCCGCCCCGATGACTTCCAATCGAAAATCCCGGGTCTTGGCATTGTTCGCCTGCCAGAGCCGGACCGCCTTCGGCTTCTGGGCGGAAACAACCCGGACGTTGCCATCCGACTGCCGGTTCCAGGTGAAGTCCGGCACCCTCTTGCCGTTGACCACGGCCCACTGCCAGGCCGCCAGCGTCTCGTAGGCATCGCTCCCCCGCAGCGAGTGATCCGCGTTGGGCACGTAGCGCAGGTGCTTCTCTCCGGGCAAACGGTCGAAATAGAACTGGGAGGAATCAGGGAGGAAGAACTGATCGCCGCAGGCATTCAGGATCAGCTTCGGCTGGGTCAACCGTTCCCGGTAGAAGAAGGGATCCTCGATCCGTTGGAGCGCCTTCATCTCCGGGGTTCCCAGCCAGTTCATGATCCCCTGCTGGGTGTAGTTCCCCACTGCCGGCGCGTAGAACCCGTATGACTGATAGTGGTGGATCATGGACGGCTCCATGTTGAGGACGTCGATGACGATCGGGCAGATCGCCACCACCCGCTTGTCGACAATGGAAGTGGTCCAGGTGGTCCAACCCCGCTTCGACCCCCCGGCCACCACATACTTCTCCACCCCCTTGCCGCCCCCCTCGGCGCTCCGGGTCCAGGCCGTGACCGTGTCCATCGCCCGCACCGCCGCCTTGGTCATGGGAAGCCGCGCCGGCCAGCGCTCGTCTCCCGTGCGCAGGTACTTGTCCCAGGTGTAGGCGATCAGGTCATCCTCCACCCGCTCCTGCCCGTCGTTACCGAACACCAGCGTCTGGTTGGGAACCATCTTCAACTCGATCACCACCGAACGGGTAGCCGCCGCAATCTGCAACAGCTCCTTGGCGGGCTTGGGCGGTTGATTGTCCCGATTCGATCCTCCGGTGATGAAAAGCAATCCGACGTCCGACTGCACGTTGTCCGGCCGCACCACCGTTACCCAGTGCTTCCACTCGGTCCGATTGACCTCAGCTGGGGTGAGCCAGGTCTGGGAGGTCATGTCGATCGACGCCACCTTGCCTCCAGGAACCTCGGTCACCGCCACCGTCTTCCACCGATAACTCGGATCCGGAGTCGCCACGTAACGATCCAGGGCGGTCTCAAGGGATCGGGTGTTGGGCCCTGCCGTCGGCTTCGGGATCGCTCGGCCCGGTGCCGCGGACGCGAGGCCAAGGGTGAAGACCCAGGTCAAAGCCAGGGCCACGATTTTCCGCTGGAACAACATCCCCGGATTCAAGGTTGCCACGGCGACAGGGTCAAGCCGGGGGATGGCTGGAAGGACGAACTGGGTGCATCTTGAGTTTGTTGTCACCGTTGTACGCCCGCTGCCCTCAGCGGGTGCTTCCACATCGCCGCCTGAGGGCAGGCGGCCTACCTCCATGTCCAACTCAAGATTCACCCGGACGAACTCCCCGAGTCCGTGACGAAGGACCCGTAGAACCCGTCCCTCCGGCCCAGCCTCGAATCTAAAGCGCCCGGATCCGCAGGCTGCGATACCAGACCTCATCCTGATGATCCTGCAGGAGGATCGGCGTCGGAAACTTGGTGCCCCAGCGGCTTTCCTTGCTGAACTTGCTGGCCGCCTTGGCCGCCATCAAATCCGGCGATCCCAGCGTGTAGCCCAGCACCTTCCGTCCATTGAGCCAGTGTTCCACCTGATCGCCCTGCACCCGGATCCGCGACTGGTTGACCTCTCCCGCAGGCCGGATGGGCGGTGCGAGCGGCGGCAGCGCATCGTACAGTGCGGCCGTCTGCCGCTTGGGACCATGGGAAGCATCCGGATGCAGGGCATCATCAATGACCTGATACTCGTGACCGACGGCTGAACCCCGCTTCTCGTCGATGAGGTATTTGACCCCGCTGTTGGCACCCGGGGCGATCCGCCACTCAAACTCGAACTCGAAGTCCGTGAAGAGCTCCCGGGTGATGACATCCCCGCCACCGGCCTTGGGAACGTGCCGGAGCCACCCATCCTCGACGACCCATCCCTTCTCGGGGAAGGCCGGCTTGCCAAAGCCCCTCCATCCCTCGGTCGTCTTCCCATCAAACAGCAGCTTCCATCCCTCCCGGTGTTCCCGGGCTCCAAGGGTGTTGGGGGCGAGGTTGGACCGGTTTGAAACACAGCCCGTCGCCGACAAGGCTGCCAGGACGAGAATGACTGCGCCTCCTCGGCGCAAGACGGTTGAACTCATTTTCATCGTGATCAGGGTTGGGTCAGCCGACGGATCCGGAGGTTGCGGAACCAGGCGTCATCGCCGTGATCCTGAAGGCAGATGTGACCGGACGGCTGACGGGCGAATCCGGGCCAATCCTTGAACTTTGATTTCGAAATCAGTTCCTTTGCCTCGGGTCCGTCCACATCGATGGCCACCACCTGCGCTCCATTCAGCCAGTGCTCCACCTTGCTGCCCTTCACGACGATCCGGCCCTCATTCCATTCGCCCACCGGCTTCAACTGCTTCTTCGCATTGGCCGCGACCAACGCGTACAGGGCCGAGGCGCTCGTCTTCGGATTCCTGCCGTCCGCGTGTTTCGCATCGTCGAGCACCTGGTACTCCGGTCCCGTCTCGTAGGGAGCGCCTCGATCTTCGCGCACCCGGTACATCACCCCGCTATTGGCTCCCGGAGAAACCTTCCATTCGAAGGCCAGTTCGAAGTCCCCGTATTGCTCCCTCGTGACGAGGTCGCCGCCACCGCCCTTGGCCATCACCCGCAGGGCTCCGTCCTCCACCTTCCAGCCCTTGGCCGGAAAATCCTTCCCCCGATACGCCCGCCAGGACGCCGTCGAAATTCCGTCGAACAGGACTTCCCATCGGGGTTCCTCGGCCGCCATCAGCAACATCGCGAGCCCAAGCCAGGCTCCGGCAAACAAAGTTCGGATCTTCATGTGGGAATGTGGGAAGAGGGGACACCCGATGCGCGGCCTCACGCAAGCCCGGGATCGGTTGATGCGGAGCCACCGTTGACGCCGGGAAGGCTCGGCTCCACTATTGTGCTACATTGAAGACCGCGACTGTCCGGGATTTGAGAAACAACTATACCAGCGTCCTCCGTTGGGTGAGCGCGGGCGAAGAGGTCCTGATCACCCAACGGGGCGTCGTCATCGCTCGATTGAGTCCCGAGACCGCCAAGAAGGCCAATTCCGTCAACTGGGCTTCGAGCCCTGAAGTCCTCCGGGATCGGTCGCGCGATGTCGTTCTGAGCGCGGAACAATCCGCTGAAATCCTGACGCAGGCAGGTGGGAAGTGGTGATCGCCTGTGATACCAGCTTCCTGTTCTCCCTCTACGGAAGCGATTCCCACAGTTCCAAAGCCGTCTCCTGGGTCGCTCGGAACACCCGCCCCGTACATCTGAATAGGCTGACCCGCTTCGAGTTCGAGAACGCCCTCCGGTTCTCGGAATTCCGAAAGGTCCTCCTGCCTCGGGCCGCGTCTCAGTATCTGGCCGGGTTCGAGGCAGCAATCACCCAGGGTCGGTTGATCGTCGTCACATCCAACCTTGCGGACGTCGTGGACGAGGCGAGCAGGATCTCTTCAATCCGCACCCTCACGGGCGGTCATCGGGGATTCGATCTCCTGCACGTTGCGAGCGCCCTCCAGATGAAGGCGACCCATTTCCTGACGTTCGACAAGAATCAACGAGACCTTGCCGAGGCGGAGGGTCTGGCGGTTCCCCTGTGATCGGTCTCCGCGCCGCTTGGGGCGAAAACACAATCCAGCTTAGAGGGAGGTCCGCCGCGGAAAAGCGGAGAGGGAGCTGGATTCGCCACCGTTGTGGCACCAATCGGTTGGGGGTAGACCAGTTACGCGATCTTCCCATCGATGAGATGGAGGTCTTCGAGAATGGCTTCGTTACCTATGTCCGACCGCGATACAGTAAGGAGATCATTGCTACTTTTGACTGCTCGAAAAAGTAGGGCCGCTTGGATGGCTGCTGTGGATGGTCGCCGATATCATCCCCGTAGGTTGTATTATTTGAGCTACCTAGGCGTTCCTCCGCGGCCGCCGGATGGATGCCCTGGGGGACCTTCCGACTCGGTCCGCGGATCAAGGTGGAACTCGACGTTAACCTTGGTCCGCCAGCGTTCCTCCGCCGTCGGAATGGCATCGGGGAACCATCGGCGCAACTGGCGGATCCGGGCCTGCCAGAGATCGAAGGGCAATGGCGGGGAGGGGGATGACTTTCTAGGGCCGACCTCTGTCGGCAGTTCGAAATCGGTGGTCGGTGGCGGCTGGTCAGCCATGGCGGAGGATGCGCAGGAACATCTCGTAGCCCTCAGTAGTCCCGTACCTGAGGAACAAGTCGCGGTAGCGGGGAAGCTTGAGATCCAGCGCGTGGCGTCGGACAAGTGCTTCAATGTCGGCGGCATCCTTCGACACCCTCGAGTCACCCGCATGACGCAGCGCGTGGAGCTTGAGGGCCAACAGGTGATCCAGACACGGAATGCGCGCTGCCGCGCTGCCGAATCGATGCTCATGCCCGGCATCCCACATTGGGACAAACGTGGCGTCGTCCACACACATGAGATCCAGGGCGTCGTTTCCGCCGGAACCGGCGAGCTGGGTGAAGACGGGCGTCGAATGAACCACCCTCAGCCCGGCATCCGTTGCCCGCTGCTCCCATTCGATGCGATCGCTCCTGCGGACAAGGAAATCCACGTCGAAGGTGCTTCGAACATGCCCTAGCGCCGCGACGGCATAGCCACCGATGACCAGAAACTGCAGCGGCGGGGGACGTTGTGCGAGCGCGATGAAATCAGCGATCTCCACGGCGTGGTCAGGCTAGGGCCGAATGGGGGAGGTGTTTCAAGTGGCGATGCTCCTACCAACCGAAAAGTCTGGCGACCGCATCATCATCGCCGAGCAAGATGCCCCGGAGCAGTCTTACGCGCTGGACCGTGGGCTTCGGGCCCGGTTGAAGGTCCGGATCAAGCCCCACGGGGTAAGGTGGCTTATCGTAAAGTCGGAATGGGGCTGGGCCATTCCGAGTCTCCTGCCTCTCCTTCGGTGACCAGCGCAACGAGCGATGGGACGCACTCATTGAGAGCCTTCGGATCACCTCGGGCGATAATCCGCTGGGAAGGATGTTGGCCAGGCATCACCAGTCGGGATCCGGAGGCTCACCGGACCTAAGACCTGCACCACGTTCCAGCCGTGGAAGAAGCGGAAGCGGACTCTCGTCTCCACTGTGCTTGGAGCGACCGAATGTTCAGCGCACATCGGACTGACCCCTTCGCCAATCGTTGTCGGCATAGGTCCGCCACGTTCGATTGGTGGCGGTCTGCTGAGCATGTCCGTCCGCATAGGTGACATTGGCGAACCCTCCGTGGTGTTTTATTAACCAGATCAACCCTCTTCGCTGGAACGATCCTGTTGCGCCGGAGAGAAAGTCTGACGCGTAGCCGCGAAAAGGCGGCTGATCTTCGGAAGGCTCCCTCGACTGGGATCGTTCACAGGAGGGTGGCTCCGTTCAGAACTCCACACTCCTTCCCTCTTCACGGCTTCGCGGCTTTTCGTGCGAATTCCGTTTCACCTCCCCTGCATCGTTCCGGCCATGGGTTCCCCTCGGTGGACGGCGGTCCCGCGACCAAAGCGGTGGCTGACGCCACGCGCAGTTCAGGACGCTCCGCGTGGTTCGTCGTGAAGTCGGAGTCGGATTCATGCTGGGAAAGCCCTGGGGCCTTCCCCATTTTCACCGGCATGAAACTCCCCTGGTTCGTGGCCGGTTGCGTGACCCGTCCGACGGCGGCGCTCTCGCCTCGGACAGGAGTTCCAGGCAAGCAGGTGGAGAGCTCCTTCGCTCAGGTGGTGGTCCGGACCAATTCGTTCCGCTTCCTGCTCTCCCTGCCTGCGGAGTATGGTCAAGACCCGACGAAACGCTGGCCCTTGGTCCTCTTTCTTCACGGTGCCGGAGAACGGGGTACGGACCTGAAGAAGGTCGCCGTTCATGGCCCGCCCAAGCTGGTCGCCCAGGGACGCCAGTTCCCGTTCATCCTCGTGTCGCCGCAGTGTCCGGAGGGGCAGGTCTGGGATATCGAGGCCCTGATGGGTCTGGTGGATACGTTGCAGGATCAGCTCCCGGTGGATGTACGTCGGACTTACGTCACCGGCCCCAGCATGGGTGGCTATGGATCTTGGGGGCTTGCGGCGCGGTATCCGGATCGATTCGCGGCGGTGGCACCGGTCTGCGGCGGGGGAGAGCGGATCCGGACCCTGCTGCCCAGCCAGCCTGAAGCTTTGAAGACCCTTGGGGTCTGGGCGTTCCACGGTGGCAAGGACAACGTCGTCGCCGTCTCCGAGAGCGAACGCATGGTGGAGGCCTTCAGACGCGCTGGGGTCACCGACGTCCAACTCACCGTCTATCCGGAAGCCGGGCACGACTCGTGGACCGAGGCGTACAACACCCCGGCCCTGTTCGACTGGCTGTTGAAGCACCATCGGTAGGACTTGCTTGAAGAGGTGCCGGCGGGACGACCACCCTCCAAACGGTGTTCCCTGTCATCGACGCGGGTTGAGGTTTGCCCCCCCTGAAAATCGATTCACCCCTTTCTTCCCCCGACCGCAGCATGGAGACATGTCCGCACTCTCCCTGCTCCTGGCTGTCGTCTCGGGGATCCTGGCTGTCGTCGCGTTGTCCCGGATCAGCGCGCTCACGGGGGAGGTTTCCTTCCTCCGCTCGTTGTTGCATCAGGCCATTGACCGAATCCGGCACCTCGAGAACTCCTCTGAAGTCGAGACCCGGGCTTCCTCCCTGAAGGTCGCTCCCCCGGCCACTTCCGAACCTCGTCTCGTTCCTGGCCCCGCTGACCAGATCCCGGCTCTGGCCGCGGTTCCTCCTCCGTTACCGGTCGATTCAACCGCAACCCAATCTCACCTCCTTCCTGAGATCCCGTTCGAACGACCCGATCCCCTCGTCGCCCCCCCGGGAGCGGATCGGTTCCTTGGATCGCTCGCAGGTGGATTCCAGCTGGAACAATTCGTCGGAGCCAAGCTGTTTGCCTGGATCGGGGGGTTGGCCCTCTTCTTCGCGGCGGCCCTGGGGCTGAAGTACTCGTTCGACCACGATCTGTTCCCGACCTGGCTCCGGGCCACCGCCGGATTCTTCCTGGGGGGTGGACTCCTGATCGGCGGCGGATGGATGAACCGCGGGAAATATCCCCAGACAGCCACCACGCTGTGGGCGACGGGGGTGGTCATCCTCTATGCGGTCACGTTTGCCTGCCGATCGCTCTATGAGTTCAGCCTGTTCACCGCCCCGGTCACCTTTGGGCTGATGGTTCTGGTGACCGTGCTGGCCTTCACCCTGGCCGTCCGTTTCCATTCTCAGGTGGTCGCCGTCCTGGGCATGCTCGGGGGCTTCCTGACCCCGGTCTTGATCTCATCTGGGCGGGATCAGGCGGTGGCCTTGTTCAGTTACGTGGCCATTCTGGACGTCGGCCTGATGGCGGTGGCCTGGAGGCGGCGATGGGATCACCTCCCACTCCTCGC
>CAMCFL010000030.1 GCA_945873715.1 Akkermansia muciniphila | reverse complement strand
CCTCCCGACGCCCGAGCGGGCGGAGTGCGTCTTGAGCTGGTCCTGGATGTAGGCCGCCTGCCCTCAGGCGGCGGTGAGGAGCCGCCCGCTGAGGGCAGCGGGCCTACAACCTCGACAACAAACTCAACAGGCACGCGTGCCGTCGGGGGCGAAGAGAAGATTTCAGTTTCAAGATTCAAGTGATCGCGGGTTCCACGATCGCCACGGAAGGCACCGGACGGCGCACGGGCCGCTTGAAACTCCCGTTCTTGAAACTTGAATCTCTCCCCTCACCGCACGGGCCGCTTGAAACTCCCGTTCTTGAAACTTGAATCTCCCCCTCACCGCCCCACCACGTATTCCTCCAGCAATTGGATCGGAGGCGCGCCGTGCGACAACAACTCATCGTGGAACTGCATCAGGTTGAAGCGGGCTCCCTGCTCGCGACGCGCCTGGTCCCGCAACTTCAGGATCTGGAGCTTTCCGAGGGTGTAGTAGAGGTAGCCGGGATCGAACGTTCCGCGCATGGCCTCGCTGCGGGCCGGCTTCTCCTCGTAGTGACTTTGTTCACGAAAGAACTGCGTCGCCTGATCCACCGTCATGTCCGAGGAATGCAACTGGACGGCGCAACACAACCGGCACAGCCGCAGAAGGGCTTCGCCCGATTGGGCCAGTCGATACTTCGCCGCCTTCATCCGTTCCTCGGGCGTCGCCTTCGCCGGATCGGTCGGCTGCATGAAGCCCGCCTCGATCAGCATCAACTCCGTATAGTGCGCCCATCCCTCGGCAAAGGAATAGCACGGGAAGATCTTCTGCACCGTGCTCGCCTTCGAGGCGTTCAAGGCGAGGAACTGCGTGTAATGCCCCGGGTACGCCTCGTGGATGCTGACCACGTCCGTCGTGTAGTAGTTGAACGCCGACAACCATTCCTCCGCCTGCGCCGCCGACCATTCCGGCTCCACCGGCGTGATGTAATAGTAGGCCTCCGTCGCCTTCGTTTCGAAGGGCCCCGGAGTGTCCATCGAGGCAAAACTGGTCGAGCGGAACGGCGGCAACGTCTCGGCCACCCGAGCCCGCACCTCGCTCGGGATCGTGACCAGTCGCTTCGCGATGACGAAGTCCCGGATCACTTCCAGATTCTTGCGCGTGTCCTCGAGCAGCCCCGAAGCCGTGGGATGATCCCTCTGGATGCTCTTGTACACTTCGGCCGCGGGCCGGGTCGGATCAATCTCGCGAGCTGCCGCCTCGAAGCGCGCTTGCTCCGACTTCAACTCACGGAGCCCCATTTCCAGGATCTCCTCCGGGCTCATCGTGATGCCCTCGGAACGGAGCATCTCGGCAAAGCCGTCACGACCGACCGCATACGATCCATCGGCCACGGGCAATCGTTCGGTCTTGAGCCAGGTGGCGAACGCGCGGCACTCAGCCACCGCAGCCACATTGGCCTTCTCGAAGGCCCCCAACACCGCCGGGTCCCCGCATTTCCGGGCCACCTGCAACACGTCCTTCTCCAGGAACAACGCCGTCCCCTGAACGACGTCGATGGCGGTTTCAACAAAGGGCTTCGGCAGGACCCCATTCAGGTTGCTCCGGCCGGCCGCGAACACCGCCGGTGCCTGCACCAGGATGGCGGTCATGTCCGAGACCCGTTCCCGGAGCGGCTTGAAGTCCCGCTTCAGGTAGAAGCTCACGTCCAGCCAACCCGCGTACATCATCGGATTGCGCGTCCAGTTCCGTTGCACCTCCTGCGCCCAACGCTCCCGCGCCACCACCAGTTTAAGCAGGTCCAGGTCAAGCCGGTCCGACTGCGACAGCCGGGTTCCGTCAATCTCACGGAATCGACCGTCGAACCGCTCCAGTCGCGCCCGCTCCGCCAGCATCACTTCCCGGGTCGGCACGACGAACTTCCCGTCGTACTCATGCCACCCGAGAGCGACCCCCTCCAACGGACGCATGGCAAAGTGGGTCTTCACGAACGCGCCCGACACCTCACGGAACCGCGTCCGCTCGGCGCTTCCGACGACACACCCGGAGAGCATCGCTGCCCCAAGCGCCAACCCCACTGCCAGCCAGACTTTCGTCATGCGCCCGAGCCTAGATCCACCGCCCCGCGCTTGGCGACCTCGGGCGTAGCCCGGTCCCCCTCCCGGGACCGCGGGCGTCCTCGCCCGCCTTTCTCCTCCCTGCCTCCCGAGCGGCCGGGGACGGCCGCGCCCCCAGGTCCCACCGACTCCCCTGCTGGCCGAAATCCCTACCTCGACGCCCCGGCGGATGCCTGCAATGTTCCAGCTATCATGGAGAATCCCCCCACGAATTCCGACACCGTCACCGTGGCCACCTTCAACTACCGCCCCGAAGCCGAACGCGCCCTCCTGCAACTGGAAGCCTCGGGAATCACCGCCGCACTCCGGGGAGACGACGCCTCCGGCTGGGCACCCCACCTCGGAATGGCCGGCGGCGGGATCAAGTTGATCGTGTCCAAGGAACAGGAAGCCGATGCACGGGCCCTGTTGGCGGACCTGCCGGGGACGGCGTGAATCCCCTCGTCATCGCCAGGTCCAAACCCGATTCTGCGCCGATGCCGCCCAAGGCTTGCAGCAATGATTCCCCCGACTGGAAGACGGAGTGCGCGGAACGGTGTGCTCGAGTGGCGCAAGCTGGGCTCATTCTCCATCCCCCGACGGAGCGGCCTTCGAAACCCGCCCTTGGACCTCCGCTCGCAGCGGGAGACGGCCGGACGGACCTTCGTTCCATCGATTCGGCTCGGAGGAGAAGCTACTGAATCAAGGCTCCAGGGAGACCCACTCTGAGTCGAATGATCCCCAAGACCGTCTCCCCAAAGGTTCTCGCCCGGCGGAGGGTCTTGCTCGTGTCGGGTGCACTGATCCTTGGCGTTGTCCTCCTGACCTGGCGGGCCGCCCATAACTCCGGCGGATCCGAACGCCGGATCGCCGCCATCCGCACTGCGGGAGAACCCACCAGCCTCCCCGAGGTGGCAACCTGGGCCGGGTCGATTCCCGATGCCGAGAACGGGGCACCCCGGATCGTTGAGTTGTTGGAGGGCGTCCGTCGGGTTGACACGCAGAACATTCCCCAGCGGGGGAAACCCTGGACTCGCGAGGCGTTGGAATGGGCCGCGTCCGAACGGGTGCGTCTCCAACCGGTCCGCGACGGACTCCGCAGCGCCCTGAAGGCGACCCGATTTCGGTACCCGATCGACGTCACCAACGGCGTCACCCGACTGCGCGTCCCAAGCCTGTTGCTCACCCTGAGCGGTTCGGTGGCGCTCGCATTCTGGGCCGAGCACTCCTCGGCGCTGAGCCAACCCTCGGAGTCTGCCGCGGCCCTTCTCGACGGCATCCGCCTGGCCCGGACAATGGACGATGAAGTGTTCCTCACCAGCAGGCGCGGGCGGACCGCCGGCCTGATGATCATCGCGATCCGGACCGAAAACTGCCTAACCCGATCCCCACTCACGCCAGACGGCCTTGCGGAGTTGCAAGCGGCCTTCCTGGCTGCGGATCAACCCGATGGCATGACCCGCGTCCTCGTTGCGGAACGCGCCTACGGCTTGGACGCCTTCGAACTGGAGTCCTCGGAGTTTACGGCAACCTTGGCCAACTCCGGCTCTGCCCAGCGAAGAACCGGTGAATCCCAGCTCGAATCCGTGGGCCAAGCAGTGCTTGAGCAGGTTTACGACCTGGGCGGAGGCCGGGGCGCAGACCGCGAGTACTATCTGGAATCCATGGAAGCATTGATCACGGCGACCCGACAGGCGGAGTCGGTCCGCCTGAACGCGGTGAAAGCACTGGACGAACGCTTTGATCACGAGAGCCCTCGTTGGAACCGGCCCCGAAGCCGCACCCTCCTCGGACCGATCTTTTCGACGGCGCAGATGGATCAACGTCTCACCACGGCCCTCCGCTGTGCCGGAACCGCGTGCGCCATCGAGCGCTATCGAGCCTCCCATGGGGGTCAGCTTCCCGCCCGCCTTGCCGATCTGGTTCCTGCCTACCTGGCGACGGTCCCCCTCGACCCGGCCGACCAACAGCCACTCCGGTACCGGATCCTCGACCCGGGATATGTCGTCTACGGCCTCGGCGAAGACGGCGAGGACCATCAGGGCAACGACCGCCGCCAAAGTGGTTCTGGCAGGACGGGAACCGACGACGCCTTCACGGTGGAACGATAGACCCCTGCCACCCTGGCTCCACCGTTCCACCGGCTCGAGAATGAGGATCACACTTTGCAAAGTGTGATTCGCAAGCGGACTCAGGATTGGCGAAGCCCACGGGATCCGTGCACGATCGCGGCATGCGTTTCCTCGCCGGTATCCTGTTCGTCGTGTCCCTGCTGGGGGCAGGCCGGACGCAGGCTGAACTTCCCCCCACCGGGAACTGGTCCCGGACCAATCTGGTCGCGTGGTGCATCGTCCCCTTTGATTCAAAGAAACGCGGGCCAGAAGAACGTGCCACCCTGCTCGCCGATCTCGGCATCCGACGTCTCGCCTACGATTGGCGCGCCGAACACATCCCCACCTTCGATGCCGAGGTCGATGCCATGCGCGCCCGCAACATCGAGATCAGCGCCTGGTGGTTCCCCGCCGCTCTCAACGCCGAGGCCCGGGCCATCCTGGCCTGCATCGAGAGGAAGAGGATCCATCCCCAACTGTGGATCACGATGGGGACGGAACCCGAGAAGGACCCCGCGCGCCTTGCGCAGAAGATCCGGGATGCCGTCGCCACCCTCGCCCCGATCTGCGCAGAAGCCCGTCGGCTCGGATGCACCGTCGCCCTCTACAATCACCTGGGCTGGTTCGGTGAACCCGCGAACCAGGTGACGATCATCGGACAGCTCAAGGCCGCCGGGCACGCCAACGTCGGCATCGTTTACAACTTCCATCACGCCCACGATCACATCGCCGACTTCGCCGCCCGGTTTCGCCTCCTTCAACCCCACCTTCTCGTCCTCAACCTCAACGGCATGGTCTGGGAGGGCGATCGCATCGGGAAAAAGATCATTCCCCTCGGCACCGGCGACGAGGAACTCGACCTGCTCCGCATCGTCCACGCCAGTGGCTGGAGGGGTCCGATCGGAATCATCGGGCACACCGAGGAGGACGCCGGAGTGAAGCTCCGCAAGGAACTCGCCGGCCTCGAGAAGCTCGCGCCCCTGGCCGACCAACCGCCGGCCGCTCCGCGGGTCCGCACCTCCACTCCGCGCCCTGAAGCACCTGCTGCCCCCAAGAGCTCCCGGCTTCCGCCCCGGAAGGATTCAGCCCAGGTCGAAGGACGTTTCGGGGCCGCACTCGATGCCCGAGTGACTGGCCTCGTCGTGGACGTGACGAATGCTTTTCGCCAGCCCCCATTCACCGTCGAAGCCTGGGTGAAGATCGGTTCCAAGGAAGGCTTCAACCTCATCGCCGCCAGCGAAGCCAAGTCGTCCTCCACCCATTGGGAACTCTACACTTTCGCCGGCACCGGAGAGCTCAGCTTCTACGCGCCCGGCGGTTCCCCGGACAACGTCCGCGGCGGGGCAGATCTCAGCGATGGCCAATGGCATCATGTCGCCGCCCACTGCGCTCCCGGACAGGTGAAATTGTTCGTCGATGGCAAGGCCGTCGCCGACCAGAAGATCCGACGCTTTGCCCAGCCCGATACCACGGCGTCGCAGTTCGCCATCGGCCGACTGGTCGAAGGCGGACTCGGTTGCGACGGCTGGATTGACGACGTCCGCCTCAGCCGCGGCCTGCGACCGATCACCGGCGTTCCCACCAGTCCCGTCCACGCGGACACCACGAGCCTCGCCCACTGGAACCTGGATCAGCCCGACCGGGATCGGACGTCCGCCAAGGCGCCCTCCCAACCGCCGGTCGGCGGATCCAAGCCCACTGCCCTCGACACTCCTCTCGGCCGGGCACCGGGTGAACCTGCCGTTTCCGGACGCGAACCCGGGGCTCAGGGGGAAGGCGACTGGGTGGACAACCGTTGGCAGGCGGCGGACATCGGACATCATCTCGCCGCCACGCTCCGCCTTGCCGATGGGTCGACCTTGACCAAGGGATTCGCCGTCCGGCTCGGCGGCAAGGGCGTGGATGGCGGCGTCGCCTATGACCTGGCCAACGGAGCCTTTCGAGCCGCATGGACGGGAGGGTTCATCCGGTTTGATCCGGCCCGCTTCGGGTTGATCGGCGCACCGCGACCCGGAGGTGAATCGGCCCTCGACCTCCCGAAAGACGCTTCGTGGCCGGGCAGCACGTTCCGCCTGGAGAAGCTTCACGTCGGCAAGGACCAGATCGTGCTGGAGTATACCGTAAATGGCACCCGCGTGCGGGAGACCCCAGGTCTCCAGCAGACCCCCGCAGGGCCGGTGTTCACCCGTACCCTCAGCGTCGCCCCGCACCAGGCACCCCTCTCCCTGACCCTCAGCGGATCAGTCGGATCAGACCGATCCACCCAATCCGCGGCGGTCATTGGGCTGGGCCTTTCCGCCAGCGCTCCCGAGGGGGTCCTCCAGCTCCCACCCAGCAAGAAAGCGCAGGTCTTCACGCTCCATCTCTGGCGGGGTTCCACCAACCAACTCGACGCCTTCAAGGCCTGGTCGAAGCAGCAACGCCCGCCGAAGGATCCGCTCCGCACGCTGGTCCCCGCCGTGCCGGAACCGGAACTCCAGACGGTAGGCCAACGCGGCCTCGACACCGAGATCCTCGCCGTCGACACCCTGACCTTCCCCTACGACAACCCCGCCAAGGCGCTGTTCTTTGCCTCCGGCGTTGATGTCACCGGGGACGGAACCGTCTATGTCTGCAGCATCCACGGGGATGTCTGGCAGGTGAAGGGGGTGGATGCCGGCCTGAAGAAACTTCAATGGCGCCGCTTCGCCACCGGTCTTTACCAACCGCTCGGGCTGAAGGTCCGCAATGGCGAAGTGTTCGTCCTCGGACGCGACCGCATCACCCGCCTGCACGATCGCAACCGTGACGGTCGAGCCGAGGAATACGAATCGTTCTTCGACGGCATCCAGACCTCGCCCGGTGGCCACGACTACGTCACGTGTCTCGAGGCCGACAAGACGGGGCGATTCTATTACGTCGATCCCAAGGGCGTGCATCGGGTGGCGGCAGACGGTTCCGCCATGGAAACGTTGGCCAGTGGCTTCCGGAACCCGAACGGCATGGGCGTCCGCCCCGATGGCCGCGTCATCACTGTGGCCCCGCAACAGGGCGATTGGACGCCGTCGTCGGGCATCTGGGAGATCCACGACGGGCTATACGGCGGATGGGGTGGACCGAAGATCACCGACCAACGGCCGATGGGTTACGACGCGCCGCTGTCGTGGGTTCCGCATGGCGTCGACAACTCCAGCGGTTCGCAGGTGTGGATTCCCGAAGGGCACTGGGGGGCGTTGGGCGGCCAGATGCTCCACCTGCTCTGGGGGCGTTGCGGGATGATGCTCGTCCTGCGTGACGAGGACGCCGGTGGCGCGGGCATTCAGGGTGCGGTCGTCCCGTTGCCGGTGAAGTTCCTGAGCGGACCCAACCGCGCCTCCTTCAATTCGCAGGACGACAGCCTGCTGGTGGCCGGCAGCACCGGATGGCAGACGAGCGCGATCAAGGACGGTGCCGTGCAACGCGTGCGCTTCACCGGGAAACCCGTCGCGTTGCCCCTCGATTGGAAAGTGGTGGCCGGAGGGGTGGACGTGACGTTCTCGCAACCCGTCGATCCCACCACCGCCCAGGACCCGGGCAGCTACGGGTTGCGCGTCTGGAACTATCGCTACGCCCAGCAGTATGGATCCAAGGATTGGCTCGTCAGCCAACCGGCCCAGGAAGGCCGCGAGGAATGGACCGTGAAATCCGCCACCGTCCAACCCGATGGGCGGACCGTGCGCCTGGAGATCCCCGGGATCCGCCCCGTCATGCAGGGTGAACTCAAGTACAACGTCGACGCTCAGGCCGGTGGGAAGCCGATGCGGGGCAGCCTGTGGTTCACGATCAACCGGACCAGGGATCAGTGACGAGGACGTCGGGGAAATCGGCGATATTCCGCGTGGCCATCGTCATCCCGTGCACCTTCGCCGTCGCAGCGAGCATGCTGTCGATCGTCGGGAGCACGCGCCCTTTGGCCCGTTGGCGCTCGAAGTAGTGGGCCCAGGCCGACGCCTCAGCTTCTCCGAAGGGAAGAATCCGTCCCGTCATCGTCGAGCGCAGTTCCCGAAGCCACGCCTCCATCCCACGCCGTCGGGAGCCCATTTGCAGTTTGAGGATGCCCTTTTCGATCTCGCCGAGCGTGATCACCGAGAGGTGAAGGTCGGCGTCGTGGACCTCCATCCAGCGCAGCACTCGGGCCTCCGGAACCTTGCGAATCGCCTCGGAGAGTACGTTTGCGTCCACCAGAAAGCTCATAGTTCCAGGGATCCCGGCCGGTCCCGATCCATCGGGATCTCAAAATCCGGGACCGGGCATTCCCGGAGAACGTCCACCAACTTCCGGCGGGACGCACCCGATCGCGTCCATTCGGCCATGGAAACCACGACGACGGCATCCTTGCCGTGCCGCGTGATCACCTGGGGCTGAACCGTCAGGGCGTTTTCGACCACCTGACTCAGCTGGTTCTTGGCCTCCTGAAGTTGCCACCGGTTCTTCTTCACGTTTGGACGCTACGAAACAGATTCTGGCCTGTCTAGCCAGAGTTCTGTAGGGGTCGCCAAGCGGGGGCTCTAGGACTCCTCTCGCGCCCCGCTCGCACCCGTCACCCGCCGGACCAGTCGCTCCAGCGGATCCAGCACCTGCTCCCGCAATGGTTCGACCGCGCCGGATCCTTCCTGAACCTGCGTCACGATCCGCACCAGCGCCTTGAGGTCGCCCTGGGACACCGGTCGCGTGGAGGATTCGAGGTAGGCCACCGCAGCACCGAGGGCCTCGGCTTCTTCCCGGGTGGAAATCCGATACTTGCCCAGCGCGAATAGGCTCTTGCGGAGGTCGTTTCGCCGAAGCCCCTTCTCCAGCGCGTCACCCAGGGGTCCCTGGAGCGCAATGATCCGGGGATGCACCTGCGGCAGGTAGAAGTCCACGCGGGGTTCCGTGGTCTTCTGGAAGGCGAGCGCCAGGGGGCATCCCCGCGACTCGTTCACCCGAGCCAGAGCCTCCCTTGGGCTTCCCTCGCCGAACTCCGTCCCGCGAACGCCCGTGTCTTCGGTCAGGACCACCCATTGGAGCTGCAACGCGGCCCGGTCCATGGCGTCGTGCACGTAGAGGAGGGATTCAAGCCGGGCATCCAGATCGAAGGGCAACTGCGGCTGCAACCGAAGCCAGCAGGTGATCCAGCGCTCGACGTTCTGTTGGTATGCCGTTTCGAGTTCGTCGGTAACTGGCGCATCGGCTGCCACCCCCTTCTGGGCGCGGACCTCGTCCATGGTCCAACCCCCGCGCTCCGCCCGCCACTCCTGGAGTCGGTGAAACGACTCGGCCGAAAGCGCCCGGAACAAGGCCAGGTCGCCCTGCCTCACGGGCAATCCGCGAATCGTCTCCGTAAAGGTCCGGATCAAATCCGCAGGCTCGATTCCCGGCCGGTGATCACGACGGATCCAGGGCGGTGCCGTGATTCCCCGCGGCATCTCGGCGTCGCACCCGGCCACCACCGACCCGTCTTCCAGATGGGCATCCAGTTCGAGGACCAGCTTCGGCCCGGACTTCGCCAGCGTCGCCCGAAGGGTGTGGGTCGGATCCAACAGGTCGAATCCCGCAACCTTGGGCAGGCCCTGATACTGGCAGGCCTCACCCTCGGCAAAGCCGGCCTCCCGGAGCGCATTCAACCGCCGCGTCGCTTCGGGTTCCTGGAGCCAGGCCACGTCCGTGGCGGGCACACGGACCAGAGCCAGGGGCGGAAGGGTGCGGCGCATCCGGACCAGGTCGTGGTGGACGGCCGCCGCCTGGGCGCGCATTCCGTCTTCCATGTCCACCAAAGCCGATGCGGCGGCACCCCGCAGTGAAGAATCATCGGAGGTGCGACGACCAAAGAGGCCGCCAAACACCTTTTGGAAGAGAAGTCCCAGAAAACGGAGAATCATGGTGGGGATGGGTGCAGGGATCCTGACCGTGTGTGTTGTGCCACTGCGGATCCCCGCGGTACAAGTCCACTGTCCCGTTCAACGGCCCTGGCGGGCATGACTCCCTGAAACCAATTGATTGCCATGGAAGACTGGAAACTTCTTGAGGAATACGCCGCCGGATCCGAGGACGCCTTCGCCGAACTGGTGAAGCGACACGTCGGACTGGTCCACGCCGCTGCACGACGTCAGGTCACCGATCCCGGCCTCGCCGATGACATCGCCCAGGCCGTGTTCCTGCTCCTGGCCCGCAAGGCGGGCTCCCTGCCCCGCCAGGTGATCCTGCCCGGATGGCTCTTCAACACCACCCGTCTGGTCGCACTCCGGGCGATCCGCACCGAAACCCGCCGTCAGCACCGCGAACAGGAAGCCCTCGCCATGCAACCCGCACATCCCGAGGACGAAACCTGGAACCAGCTTGCCCCCGGGCTTGATGAAGCCCTGGCCCGACTTCCAGAAGCCGATCCGGATGCTTCCCTCCGCGATGGGAGATTACCCGGGCTACGTGAGCAGCAGCGGGGACTACACCACCACGACCGCAGCCGACGGATCCTTCGTCCTGAATCAAGTCCCACCAGGGGAATGGAATCTCTGCGCCATCGAGGGGATGCACCCACTCGGCCAGCAGTGCATCACGGTTCAACCTGGCGAATCGCTCGTCACCCAACTCGGCGAAGCGGCCCCCGGGACCGTCACGGTCGTGGGTCGTCTGACCTGCGCTGAACCGGGCCTCGTCGAATTCTGGGCCCCGCACATCAACCACGCCAACCTGCAACCCGCCCTCGCGCCGGTCGCGCCTCCCACCGCTCTCCCTCCGATGGAGCGGGGCTTCTGGCGGGTGGACTGGCATCACTCCGCCGCGGGCCGCGCGCGCGAATGTGGCTTGACCCAGTACACGCCCCTCGTTTCCGACGATGGAACCTTCACCATCGAAGGGGTGCGCCCCGGGAAATACCGCCTCACCTTCCTGCTCCTGGCGGGCAACGGCACGCTCCGGAATCTGCAGGAAACGGAAGGCCGTCCCTGGACGGCCAACCTGTTCACCGAGATCGAGGTTCCCGCCGCGACCGACGGGTCATCCCGTTTCGATGCCGGAACTTTCCCGATCCAGGTGAAGAGGCAGGAAGCTACCGCGCCCTCCTCAACACCGCCGCCATCGCCTGCTGGGCCGTGATGTACTTGAACGTCTCCCGATCGAAGGCGTTCAACTGTTGTTTCACTTCCACTCCGTCCGGACCGGCCACCGCGATGAACACCGTTCCCACCGGCTTCCCCGGGACCGCACCGCCGGGACCGGCAATCCCCGTCACAGCCACGGCGTAGTCGGCACCGCTCGCCGTGCGCGCCCCCTCGGCCATGGCCCGGGCCACCGGTTCACTGACCGCCCCGTGTTCCTTCAACAGCGCTTCCGGGACGCCCAGGAACTTCTGCTTCGCCTCGTTGGCATAGGTCACCCACCCGGCCACCAGCACCGCGGAAGCCCCCGGGACGTTGGTCACCCGATTGGCGATGTGTCCACCCGTGCAGGACTCAGCGAGGGCCAGCTTCAATCCCCGCGCCGTGAACTCATTCACGAGCACCGTTTCCAGCGATTCGTCGTCGACCCCGAAGATGTGGGCCGACGCCACCGCCCGCGTCCGACGCTCGGCCTCGGCCACGATTGCGTGCGCCAATTCGCCCCGGGCGACGAAGCGCACGTCGACTTCACCCACCCGGGCGCAGAAACCCAGATCCATGCCCATGGCGACGAGTTCCTTCAGCGGTTCGTCCAGGAGTTCTTCCATGTACGACTCGCCCAATCCGGTCGTCTTGAGCGTCCGACAGACAAACTCTTCCGTCCGCGGGAACCGCTTCGTCAATCGGGGCAAAACCTCGTCGAGGACCATCGGTCGCAATTCGCGCGGGGGTCCCGGCAACATCACCAGCCAGGTCGGGCGCCCATCGGGACGCAGTGGGTTCGGATCCAGCCACAGGGCGAGTCCCGGAGCTGTTCCGTGCCGGTTCACCAACACCTCCGCTCCTTCCGGCACCATGGCCTCCACCTTGGTCCGCACTGGCACCGGACGGTTGCGTCCCTCGAAGTAACTGCGGATCTGGGCTTCGACCTCCGGATGATGTTCCAACCGTCGGCCGAGCATGGCGGCCACCAACTCGCGGGTCCGATCATCGCAGGTCGGCCCGAGTCCGCCGGTGGTGATCACCCAGTCGGCCCGGCTGAGCCCCTCGCGCACCGCCGCCACCAACGCGGTGGAATCATCGGAGATCGCCACCTGCCGGTCCACGATGTAGCCGCGGTCGGCCAGGGTCCGGCAGATCCACTGCTGATGCGAGTTCAGCACCCGGCCCAGCATCAGTTCCGAGCCGGTATTGATCAGTTCAATCGTCACGCACGGCGATACTGCGACGAATCGGCCGGACCGCAAACCCCGGCGTAGGCGGACGCGCCGCATTCCGCCTTCCGCCCCCGGGTACAGGACCTCACTTTGCAAAGTGTGGTCGTGCGCGCCTGCCCCGGAATGGCGATCACACTTTGGAAAGTGTGATCGCGATGGGCGGAGTGCCGGCCCTCGGCAGGAACGAGCCAAAGACGGGAGTCGATTCATCGCGGAGGCCGCAAGGAACCCCGAGTGGACGCAGAAAACCGGTGGCCCACG
>CAMCFL010000029.1 GCA_945873715.1 Akkermansia muciniphila | reverse complement strand
TCGGCGCGCCGGGCCAGGGCCTGAACCAGCGCGAGGCCGTTCCTTGCCGGCAATCGTTTGGCGGTGGCGGCAAGCTGATTCCGAACTTCCAGATTTGGTTCCCGGGCCGCCATCGCCGCCAGTTTCCCGGCGACCTCCGCCGGGATGCGTGCACCATCGCCCAGCAAGCGCACGGTCCAGAGCCGGACGAACGCGTCGGAATGATCGAGGGCTCGAAGCGCTTCGACCTCCGTCAAACCACCCGAGAGGTTCAACGCCCACAGGGTCTCCAGGGCGATCTGACCGGAGCTCCGTGGGAGCGCCGCGGCAAGAGCGGGAGCGAGTGTAGATTCGCGCCGGTCGCCCAACAGGCGCAACGCCGTCTGCCGAACCCAGCGGTTGGGATGGTTGAGTCGCTCCAGGAGTTGAGGCGAAGTGAGACGGGAGAGTTCCTCCATCCGCTGTGGAGGCGCCCCTTTGCCTTTCAGCCGGTAGATCCGGCCGTTGTGGGTGTCCATCTTCCCTTCATGATTACGATAGTGATTCACCTGCTGGTCATACCAGTCGCAGACGTAGATGGCGCCATCGGGACCCACCTTGATGTCCACCGGCCGAAACCAGCGATCGGCACTCGTCACAGGGCGGGAAAGGTCGCGGGTGCGAAAGGTGGACCGGTCCGGAATGAGCTCGCTTTGCACAATCCTGCCTTGAAGAGGTTCAACCCCGAACAGCTTGCCAGTGTATCGTGCGGGCAACGATCCATGATCGTAGAGGACGAAGTTATGCGTGAAGCGCGGCTCGCTGCCGTGCGCCATGGCCGGGAAATAGCCGTACGCATAGGGATTCGAGAGAGGACCGTGTTTCTCGAAGCCTTTCTGGAGGTATCCGCCTTGCACATAGTGGAATCCCCGGGTGTCGCCGCCGTTGTGTCCCGAGAAAATGCGCCCTTGACTGTCGATCTCACATCCAAACGCGTTGCCCCCCCCCTCGGAGAACACTTCGTAAACCCGCTGCTCCGGGTGATAGCGCCAGATGTTCTGTCCCTGGGAATGAATCGGCGTCGCGTTCTTCGGACTTCCGTCGGGTCCAGCGACCACGATGTTGGCGGTGACCGTGCTGCCCTGGGAAGCATAGAGCCATCCGTCGGGCCCCCAGCGGAGCGAGTTGGCGACGCTGTGCGTGTCCTCGAGACCGAAGCCGGACAACCGCACCTCCGGATCGCCGTCCGGCACGTCGTCGTTGTTGGCATCCGGATAAAAGAGCAAGTAAGGCGGATTCAAAACCCAGACTCCGCCGCGCCCGCGTTCAACCGCGGTGGCGATGTTGAGACCATCGACGAAGGTTCTGTGACGATCGAAGGCCCCGTCGCCATCGGAGTCCTCGTGAATCGTGATCCGGTCGGCGCCTTTGAAGTGCTTGGGCGGCGGGGGCGGGACCCGGTCGTATACCGCGCGCCAGACGCTGTCGCGGCTGACCATCTTCAAACCCGCCGGAGCGGGATACTGCCGATACTCCACGACCCACATGCGACCGCGTTCATCAAAATTGAGAAAGACAGGCTGGGAGATCTGTGGTTCGGCCAGGACCTGTTCCCACTCGAGATCATCGGCCACCTGGAAATGCGCCATGGCCTCCTTGGGGCTCAGGGCGGGAGCTTTGGTCTCCTGCGGCAAGTCCGGGGTTGGCAAGGATGCAGGGGTCTGCGTTGCCACCCGTGCGGGAACCACGGCCGGTGCCGGTGCCGGTGCCGGTGCTGGTGCCGGTGCTGGAGCGGTTGGCGGCGGGATGGCAGCTTTCGCGGATGCGGCCGCCGTCTCATACGCGGCCGGCGGGACGGGATCGTGGAGGGACCACAGGATGCCATTCAGCAACAGGCGGCGGAAGGCGGGCAACTTGAAGTCATCCTCGTTTCCGAGTGAAGTGTAAAACACCCGTCGATCCGGCCCAGGATGAACCCAGGCCACCGGTTCCACAAAGTCCCTACCTTCGACTCTTCCTTGCAGGAGCGGGACCACGCCCGGGGCGAGGCGTTGGCTCTTGTAGAGGTGCGAAGTCACGCGAAACGGAGCCACCTTCACTCCGGTGAGAACAAGATGAGCCGCGTTGGACCGGACGACTTCGATCAAGCTGTGCGGGGCCGCCGGCGGCTTGTTGTTGTAGTGGCCGGCGTAATGGCCGCCGAGCACCTCCACATCAAACTCGTTCCACGCCGCGAAGTCCGCGCTGGCGGGGGTCGCCTGAAACGCATGGCTGGCCGTGCGCAGGCCGACGACCGGCTTTCCCGCGGTCACATGAGCGCGTAGCAGATCCATCATCGCCTTGGGCGGCGTGCGCCGCCGGACGCTCACCACGATCAGATCCGCGTCCCGAATCGCCTCGAAGTTCTGGAAGTTTGGATTGCCTTCCTGGTTGGGAGCCACCACCTGGGAAACCTGATAGCCGCGCCACTCGAGTTCCTTTCGCGCAAACTCCGGCAGGGTTTCCCAAGTCGAATACTCGTTCTCGCCGATGATCAGCGCGATCCGCTTCTTGACGTCGCCCTGGAACCGGAAGGGTTCGCCGCCCAGAAAATCCGCGCTGGTGATGCTGGGGCACCAGTATTGCTCGATATGTTCCACGACCATCTCCGTGCCGCGAAAGTGCGAGACATAGGGACGCATCCGGTGGTTATACATCGAGTCCGTCAGGTCGCGCACGAGCAGGACGTTCTGCCCCTGGGCCACCATCTGCCGGATGGCAAAGGAGCGGCCGAGCACGCACATGTTGATGTGCACCCCCATGATGACGACATTGGTGATGCCGCGCTGGCGCATCAGATAGAATGCCTCGGCGGAGTCGGTGATCGCATCACCGTCCGTGATTTCCAAGGCGGGATGCTGCCGCTTCCATGCGCCATACCCGGGGCACTCTGGGCAACCGTCGCAGCCGCCGTCCGAGTCGTCGATGGGCAGGGGCGGTTCCTTGACGCCATTGAGGGAGCACCAGCCTTGCAGTGGAACCTTGGTTGCCACCTTCGGCGCGGCCTGGGCGAGCTTGCGGCCAGGATGATCCTGGTAGAATCCCAGGGTGTCGCTGGGACAGTGGATGATGAGCATCCCTTTGGCCCGGGCGGCCTTCAGCACCTCGTTCATCCGTGGCGCCATTTCGCCCACGCGCTCGGTTGCATCCGGACAATGGTGCTTGTCCCACATGTCGCAGATCACCACGGCGGTGCGGGTTGGATCCCAATGCACCTGCCGCTCGATGACTTCGACCTTGTTCGTATCGCCCTTCGCCAGCGCGCGGGCGCGGGTCTGGAAGGCCATGGATTCAGCGGCCATCGCCCCCATCCAAGCGGACAGGAGGACCACGGCGGGAGCGACCAGGGTGCGGGATCGAAGCAGGAGCGTTCTCATGGGGTGACGGAACCTAGGAGTCTGAATGAATTGCCGTCCGGTTGGATTCCAGGGTGTCATTTCCGGACAATGAATCCGGCGTTGGCCCAGTTGGCGAAGTCTTCGCGGGAACCGTTGCCGGCATCCATGGCGACCAGACTGATGATCCTCGCGCCTTCGGGGATCGGCACATCGAACCGCCACGCCGGCGACACGATGCGCATCACCGGGCTGGCGGCGGCTTCCTTGCCGTCGATGAACACCTTGAAGACCACGCTCGGGTGCATGGCGAGGTTCGAGCCGTTGCTCATGCTGACGAGGTTCTCATCTGCGCCCGCCAGGGCGACGAAGCGTTTCCACTCGGGCTTGAGCTCATACATCAGAGCGCACGGGGCGTGGACACCCATGCCCATGTCGTAGGTCTTTCGATTGACCTTCAACGGCTGGCCCAGGTTCGACCTGTCCTTCTGCGGCGGCTTGGTCTGGCCGGAGTATCGAACATCGCCGCCGTAGGTATGGCCAAAGCCGACGTTGCGGACCGGCTTCAGATCGCCGATGGCGACATCCGGTGCCGGTGGCATCGGGCTCATGCGCGCGAACGATCCTTCCGACTCCAGGCAAACCGCCCGTCCGTCGCGGAACGCCGCGACGCGCAATTGCGCGGCGTTGGTGAACACGAGCGGTCTGGCGTAAAGCGTGGAGTTGGGCGAAGGCTTCGAACCGTCCAGCGTGTAGCGAATCTCAGCGCCGGGATTGAGCGGAGCGGTGAGGGTCACGGTGATGGGTTGCTCGAACAGATGCGGGCGCATCGGCGTGCCCCACGGCGCGATGCGCACCGGATCCAACACCCATTTTGAATCCCACTTCCCGAGCCGGGTCAGCTCCTCTTGGAAATGGATCGTGGGCGCCAGATGCTTCTCGAAATGTTCCACCACCTGCTCGGTGTTGAGGTCCGGCGTGAAATTGCGGGACGGGTCGTATCCCGGATGGGCATCGGTCATGTCCCGCGCGAGCACGCATTGGAGACCCGCGGCTTTCATCGCCCGCAGCCCCATCGGCTTGCCCAGCAGGCAAACCTGCGTGTGAAACCCGACATAGATCAGATGCGTCAACCCGTGCTTCTGGCAGATGGCGTAAACCTCGGCCTGCGTATCGGGCATCAGGTCGTCAGGGGCAATCGCCAGCGCCGGGTGCATGCCGTCCCAACCATAATTGCCTCCGCACCGCTCGCGACCGCAGGCGCATCCGCCGGCATCCGGCACCGGCGGGCACGTCACGTCCATCACCTTGGGCACCGTCACCTTCGGCAGCGCGAAGATGGCTTCGCGTTGCGGGTAGCCCGCATAGTTCTCCACCACGTCACTCGGACACAACATGACCTTCATACCCAGCGCGCGGGCAGCTTCGAGGGCTTTATTCATGCGCGGGACGAACGCATCCACGCGCATCGTCGCCGTCTTGCACCAGTGAAAATTCCAGACATCCACCGCGATGACCCCGACGCGTTTCGGATCAACTTCCTCCTTTTGAAGGGTGATCGCGCCCGTGACCGGATCGCGGCGTTGCAGATTCAGGGTCAGGCCGTGCCCGGTAGCGGGAAGGAAACCGCCGGCAAGCACCAGGCCGAAGGCTAAACGGAGGAGTACGACTAGAGCGGTGTTTTTCATTTGATGGATCAGTGGAGGTTGGGCCGACGAGTCCGTTAACGCGAGGCGGCGTCCGTTTTCCTCGGCGGGTCGCGAAAGAAGAGCAGGAACACGACAAGCACCGCGACTGCGCCGAGCGCGGGTAGCCGCCAGATGCCGGCCCAATCGTGAGCCAGGCCGCCGATGGGTTCCGCCAGCTTGTGCGCAGCCAATACTTTACCGGCAAGCAGCGAGCCGACGAAGGCACCGACGCCCCACAGGATGAACGCGATGAAGCCCTGCGCCGCGCCGCGCATCCGCTCGTTGGCCTCCTCATCCACATAGAGTTGCCCGGCGACGAAGAGAAAGTCGTAGCACACGCCGTGGAGCAGGATCGCCGTGTAGATGAGCAACACGGTCATGCCGCCACTGCCTGCGCTGCCCGCCAGCGCAAAGTAGCGCGCCGCCCAGGCGAGAATTCCAAGGAAGAGGGTGAGCTTGTAACCAAGTCGCTTCAAGAACACCGGCAGGAGAAAAAGGAAGATCACGTCCGAGACCTGCGCCAACGACATCTTCGCCGCCATGCTTTCCCACTTCAGTTCCGTGAGATAGATGCCCATCATCACGAAGTAGAAGTAAAGCGGGATGCAGATGAGAAACATGCACGCGATGAAGATCGCGAACGACGGCTTGCGCAGCAGCGCAAGCGCATCGAGGCCAAGCACTTCGCTCCACTTCAGGTTTGCGCCTGTCTTCTTCGGAGGTGTGTGCGGCAGCGTGAGGGAAAAGAGGCCGAACAGGATCGAGATGCCGCCCGCCAGGTAGAATTGGAAGGCCGACTGCTCACCCTTGAGCAGCGAGAGCGTCACACCGCCCGCGATCCAGCCCACGGCCGCGAGTGTCTTCACCCGCGGGAAATCCGTCCTTGCATCCGCGAGGTGGTGAAGCGAGAGCGAGTTCCCCAGCGCCAGCGTCGGCACATACAGGGCGCAGTAGAGGATCAACACCGGAAAGAAACTTCCGAACTCGCGCAAGCTCGGGAGCAAGCACAACACCCCTCCTCCAGCGATCCCGAGCACCGCGAGCAGCTTCTCCGAGGCAAAGAAGCGATCCGCGATCAACCCGACAAAGAAGGGCGAGATCATTGCTCCCCAGGCAAACGCGCCATAGGCGAGGCCAATCTGTGCCCCCTCGAACTTCAGCGTATTCGCAAGGTAAGTACCCATGCTCACATACCAGGAACCCCAGATGAAGTACTGGAGAAACATGAACGTGGAGAGTTTGATCCTCAGAGTGGTTTGCATGGTGGGACAAAGGCGATGTTCGGCATCGTTGCGAGGATCGCCTCGAGCGGGAAGGAAATTGTCCAAGGCGTCGAGAATCGCGATTCCACCGCAGCAGCCAGGCTGGATCATTTGGCGGAGAGCACTTCGTCCGGCAGCATCCGCTCGCGCCAGACTGCGAAGTGATGCGGAATCGTACTGTTGGCAGTGAGATCCCAGAGCGAGGTCTTCATCTCCCGCAGGGCGAGCACGGAGAGTATTTCGCCCGAAATCCAGCCTGTCTCCATGGTGTAGAGGCTCCAGCCGACATCGGCATCGCTACCCCAGTATTCCCAGCGGCGATAGTCGAACCCGCGGAACCATCCGCCGTCGAGCTCGGGTTGAGCCTCGCTCTTCACCTGCACCCGGCAGAGGAAGCGCACGATCTTGTCTGCGGCCTCGCGATAGAGGGCTTCGCCGGTGGCAGCGGCGGCTTCGTGCAGTCCGACGAGGGCGAAGTTCACGGTGTAGAGCAGGTCGGTGTTCGGGTCGCCGTTGGCTTGAACAAGCGTGGTCTCCCCTGTGCCATAGGCCTCGTTGCTGGCGGGACCATGTTTGATCTTCGTTAGGATCGCGCCGCAGGGATCCATGTCGCTCGTGAGATCGGTCGCCACGCGCCGCAGCCATTCCCGGTGTTCCGGCGAATCCTCCAGCCGCACCAGCCAAGCGAGCGCCAGCAGCATGCGGGCTCGCTCCTGGTTGAACTGATCGTTCGTCGCTGACCAACCTTGCGGATACACCTCCATCATTCTCCGGATGCCCGAAGTGGCGCGCTCCCGGAAGGCCGGAAACCCGGTGGCCCTCGCCCCCCAAAGAAGACACGCTTGCACGTAGGCTTGGAAGTGCGGCGACAAGTCTTCGGAAGATCCCTTGAAATGGCGTTCCCACCCACCACTGGCCAGTGAGGACAGCTCCGTGTGCGGAAAGGTGAAGCCCTTCCGCCCGGTCAGCCGCAGCATCGCAAGAAGCTGCTGACTCAATCGTTCGTCGAAGCGATCGGTCCGCAATGCCGCCGCAGTCCGCAGCAATCCAAGCCAGGCCCGCGCATTGTCATCGGCCCACAGCTGGTGATACCCGTGCGCGCCGCCGAAGTAGCGCGGCACATCGTTCCACCCTGCCAGGCCGAAGGCCGGATGCTTCGGATCGGCGAAGGCACCGTTGTAGAGCGCCGATTTGCTCGTCAGCCAGTCGGCAAGATTCGATCCGATGCGAGTGAACTCCGGCCGCTGAAGGACGGAACCCGCCAGGGCCAGCGCTCCGGCCGATTCAGCGTTATTGTCCGCCCGCCGCCACCACACGACCGACTGGGATCCGTCGTGATAGATCCTCGAACGAAATCCCTCGAGCAGGCCAAGACTGCCATCGCCCGTAGCGGCGTCCCGAACCCCAGGTCCCGCGCGATGTCCATCGGGCCAGTCCGCAGTGGGCGGCCCCTGATTGGAAGGCCGATCGTAACGTGCTTGCCACGACGGATGGACCAGCAGACCGGACTTCCGAAACCAATCGGCCCCGCGCTCCAGCGCCTTTCGTTCGACATCCGCCGGCAGCTCGGCAGCCCGCGCGAACGAAGGATGTACGGTGGGCTTCCACCGTAGCATCGGAACTTCGGCGCCCGGCTGCACCCATTTCAAGATCATCCGCCACACCGGTTCCCAGGCATCCAACGGTGCATAGCGGGCCGTCACGAACTGGCTGAGTTTGGTGGTTCCCACCAACACTCCGCTGCCGGGAGGCTCGAAAAGGATCGGGTAAACGTTGGTTTTCGGGAGCCCGTACAACGCGTCGTCATAGCCGGCGACCCGGGCGATCACGAGATGCGGTTGGCTGGTCTCGACCGGCAGGTAGTGGGCATCGTGGATCATCAGGATGCGCATCTTCTTCAGCGCATCACCAAAGGCATCGCTCGCCACCACCGTTCGTTCCAGGATGTTGCCCCAGTGGCCCGTCTTCAGGGTCTTCGGTTCGCCAAGTTTGAGCCCCGGAACAAACGACGGGTATTCCACGTAGAGGCGCAGCTTCTTGTCGCGGGCCTGATCAAACAACTCCGGAGCCAGACGGGTGGTTTGCTGCGGATACTGATCCGCCAGCACCAGCACGCCGGCCCCCGGCGGCGACTGCGTCACCGCGGTCGCGGCATCGTCGAAGCGTTCAACCTTTGCCCCGGAATCCTGCAGCACGCGGACGACATCGTTGTCGGCCCGGGCGACGATGCGCCAGGACAGGTCAGCCCCGACGGCCGGCATCGCGCCCAAGCCGAATAGGCAAAGGAGGACCGAGCAGGACGCGCTGCGCAAGATCGCCAGCGGGGAGCCAACCATCGACATCGCTGTGAATAGAGTGAATTGAGCAACGGATTTCAGGACTGTGTTGCGCATGATTGTTCGTTGGGTCGTTCCAGCATTCACGGTCGGATTGTGGAGACCAGAGCGACGCGTGCCCTTCTCTCAATCCGGTCGCAGCTCGAGATTCCAAAAGGAGTTGGAGGCACGCCTCGCTAGGAAATAATCCCGCGGATCGGTTCGCCGTAGTCGATCTCGAGACGCGTGCGTCCGGGAACGTTGAGCTTCTCCGGCTCCAGACCAAGCTGGTGGAGGATGGTAGCATGGAGATCAGTTATGTAATGGCGGTCCTCCACGGCGTGGAATCCAAGTTCGTCCGTGGCCCCGTGCGCGATGCCACCGCGGATGCCGCCGCCAGCGAGCCAGACGGAGAACCCGTAGGGATGATGATCCCGACCGTCGCTGCCTTGGGCGCCTGGAGTCCGGCCGAACTCTGTCCCCCACACGACCAGCGTTTCATCGAGCAGGCCTCGCTGTTTCAAATCCTTGAGCAGGCCGGCGATCGGGAGATCCACCTGGCCGCAGAGTGTGGTGTGATTGCTGCGCAGGCCGCCGTGGGCATCCCACTCCCCTGCCCCGCCATTGCCGCCGTGAAAAATCTGCACGAATCGAACACCCCGTTCCACCAGGCGTCGTGCAGCGAGGCATTGCTGGCCAAACGATTTCGTGGTGGATTGGTCGAGGCCGTAAAGGCGGCGGGTGCCTTCCGATTCCTCGTTGAACGCCACGACTTCCGGCACCGCCATCTGCATGCGGAACGCCAGTTCATAGGACTTGATGCGCGCGGCGAGGGCGGCGTCCTCCGGATACTCGATCGCCGCGATCCGATTGAGGCGATCCATCAAGGCGAACTGGGCCTGCTGTTCCTCGGCGAAAACTTCCGCTCCAGGCCCGGCGTACGGCAACGGCCGTTTCGGGTCGATCGCGAGCTGGACGCCCTGATGTTCAGGTCCGAGGTAATTCGCGCCATGCGCTCCAACCCCTCCGCAGCAGTCCGCGACCGGACGGCCCATGACGACGAACTGGGGGAGATTCTCGTTCAGCGTGCCGAGGCCGTAGTGAACCCAGGAACCAATGGTGGGGAACTGGCCCTCCAGAACATGACGGCCGGTATGGAACTGCAGTTGGGCTCCGTGATTGTTGTCCGTGGTCCACATCGACCGCACCACGGCGATGTCATCGATGCAGTCGCCCACGTGCGGCCACCAATCGCTGACTTCCAAGCCGCTGCGCCCGCGCTTTCGATAGCCGACCTGCATGGGGAAGATCTTCGGATGCACCTTGTGCAACCCCGTCACCAACTCGCGCAGGTTCTTCTTGAGATACGGGGAATCCAACGTCCCTTTGTATGGCGTTTCATCGATGGTCTTTCCCTCGTAACGATTCAGCTCCGGCTTGGGGTCGAAACTCTCCATCTGGCTCGTGCCCCCTTGCATGAACAGCCAGATGACACTCTTGGCGCGCGGAGCGAAGTGGGGGCGCCCGAGAACCATCGCGTTCGGTGTCACGCTCGCGGACGCTTGGACGTTCCCTTCCCGGCCCAGCATTGTGCCGAGAACCATGCCGGTCATTCCCATGCCGCAATCCGCCAGGAAGGAACGGCGGGTCCCGGGCATCGTCCACCGCGTGTGGTTCGTGGGGTGCTTGTTCATCGGATGCTGATGAAATCGTTGTGATTGAAGAGGACCAAGATCAGGTTCTCCTTCGCCCGCGCCCGTGGCTCTTGGGACGGCGGCAGATCGGAAACATCGCCGACGGTCGCCGCGGTAAGTCGCGTTGGCTCGGCGAGCAGCGCGGCCTGCGCTTGGAGGAATACTCGGCAGGCGGCGGTTTCCTCCGGCTTGGGTGGCCGGCTCAGGATGCCCATGAACGCCGTGTTGATGAACCGGGCGTCTTCGGACTCGCCGCCAATGGCGGCGATGATCGCTTGCGCGAGCCGCCGGGATTGGGTCTTGACCAGAACGCTGTTGGCCATGGCCAGGGCCTGTTGCGGGACGATGCTTTCATTGCGACGATAGCACTCGGTGACGCCAGGTCCGTCGAACGTCCGCGTGAATTCCATGAGCTTTTCCTTCGCGTGCCGAAAATAAATACTGCGCCGCGCCGACGTCTCACCCGACCCTTCTTCCAACTCCGGACCACCCATGGTCCAGTCCAGTGCGCCTCCAACATGGAGCACGCTGTCTCGCACCAACTCGGCCTCGGCCCGTCGCACGTTCATCCGCCACAATTGGACGTTGTCGGGATCCTTCGCCTGGTTCTGAGCCATCATCGCGCCCCCGGACGATCTCATACGATACGCGGCGGAGGTGACGATGAGCCGGTGCATGGCCTTCATGCTCCATCCCTGCCGCACGAATTCTGCGGCCAGCCAGTCCAACAGCTCCGGGTGGGTGGGCGGCTTTCCGGCCTTTCCAAAATCAAACACCGTCGGGACCAGCGGGCTGCCCAGATGACGCATCCACAGATGGTTCATCGCGACACGGGCAGTCAACGGATTGTCCGGGCTGGCGATCCATCGCGCGAGCGCGAGCCGACGACCGGAGGAAGTCTTCGGATAGACCGGCCCCAGCGCGGCATACGACGAGGACGGTTCGAGCACGGCGCGTTGGGCCGATGTGAGAGCCTCCTGCGCGGAGGCCACCTTCTTCTCCGCGTCGGCCAGGGCCTTCTGCGCCTTGGCTTCGACCTGCGGATCGGGCTTGGGATCGGCCTCCGGATTCGCCTGAAGTTCAGCCTGCTTCTGGAGAGCGCGCGTTGCTTGAAGCGAAGCCGCGGCGTCGGCCAGCGCCAACTCCGCCGCGGCGACGTTGGCTTGCCGTTCCGCTCCGGAGGCGGCGCGGGCCGCGGACTCAGGGTCGCCCGGGACCACAGCATGTTTCACGCGCTCAGCAACGATGCGTTGCCGGAGCGAAACCTGTTGGGCCCGGGCGAGGACGGCTTGCCGGCTGGCGATCCCTGCCGTGACCCGCAGCGATTCCACGTCGTTGGTGGACGCCAGGGCCGCAGCCCAGGCAACGTCCGCCTTCTGCTCCGCTGCCAGGACGGAGGCGTCGTTCCGTGTCAATGCGTCCTTCACGACCGCTTCACTCAACGCCGGATAGTAACTTCCCAATGGCAAGGCCACAGGCGCGATCTGGGGACGTGTGTTCACCAGAAAATCAGGGAGGTGCGGCCGAACAGGCTGATTGGTCTCGGGTCGGGCTTCGTCGCCGCGGGTGAAGACAAAGGTGGGTTCGGCCAACCGCGCATCGAAGGCCTGCACCACGCTGTTGGTTCTGGCATCGCCCGCGTAGGTCAGCAGATTGGTTCGAACTTCGTAAGGCTCGAAAAACGCCCGCATGCGGTAGAAATCCACCTGCGACAGCGGATCGGACTTATGATCATGACACTTCGCGCAGTTAAACGTCAGCCCGAGGAACGCCTTACCCGTGTGCTCCACGGTATCTTCCAGCCAGACGTTGCGGTTGTAACGAAACCAGTTTCGAACGAGGAAACCGGTGGCCCGAAGCGCGCCGGAGTCGAGCGGAGCGAGCTCGTCCGCCGCGAGCATCTCGACCACCATGCGGTCGTAGGGCTTGTCTGCGTTCAGCGATTCGATGATCCAATCGCGCCAGCGCCAAATGTGCGGCTGGCTCTCGCGGACTTCGGCACCGTGCCCGGCCCAGTCGCTGTAACGCCAGATGTCCATCCAATGCCGGCCCCAACGTTCCCCGTGCCGGGGGCTGTGCAGCAGACGCTCCACAATTTCCCCATAGCGCGCGTCGGTCGGGTGCGCCGCGAACTCCTCCAATTCCGAGGTCGTAGGCGGCACACCGACGAGGTCCAGGTAGAGCCGACGCAGCAGGATGCTCGGCGGCGCAGGATCGACGGGAACCAGGCCGCGTTGCTCGTGCCCGACGGCCAGAAAAGCATCGATCGGATTACGGACCCATCCGGAGTTCACCGTTGGCACCGTGGGTTGTGTGACCGGTCGGAACGCCCAATGGGGCAGAGCGTCCACCCGATTGGAGGGATCGGAATCAGGCACGGATGAGCCAGCGGCCGCTTCGGCATACAGCAGGACGCCCAGTAGAAGGCTGAAGCTGGGTAGCGGCCATCTGCTCTGGCAGGAGCGAACCCCTCCGTTGATGCTATTTCCCGCAGTTAAGCGCATGCGACATTCGTTTCCTGGAAACTCGCTCGAGGACGAGCCTCGCTCGTAGCCTTTTTGACGGGGTCCATCAATCACCGAATTCATTCGCTTTCCTTGCTGCCCAAGAAAAAGGGGACTGCTTTTTCCCTTGCCTGC
>CAMCFL010000028.1 GCA_945873715.1 Akkermansia muciniphila | reverse complement strand
CGACCAACACCCTGGTTCACGTCCTGGATGCCGCGGGTTGGACCCGGCTTCGGACCTGGGCGGTTCCGGGGATCGTGGGGCCCCGTGCGGTGTCGAGTGACGGATCGACCCTGTGGTTGACCGGGCGTGATTCGTGGGTAGCGCTCTCGGTGCCGACGGGTTCCGTGCGGGAGCATCCCTTGGCGGTCCAGTCCCAGCCCGCCGCCTTGGCGGTGAGCCCGGACGGGCTTTGGCTGGCGATGTCGTACGGGCCACGGGCGCTGGCGTGGTGTCCCGCCGAGGGACCGGCTGATCTGTCGATCCGCCGTTTTGAAGTCGCCCAGTCCGAGGGGAAGACGGACGTGGAGATCCTCAGCCTCGCCTACTCGCCCGACGGTCGCTGGCTGGTGAGCGGAGGTTCGGATGGCCGGGTCCTGCTCTGGGATGCCGAGAGCCGGGAGGTGGTGTCGAGTTGGGAGGGACACGCCTCGGGCATTCTTTCCGTGCGCTTCAGTCCGAATGGTTCCCGGGTGCTGACGGTCGGTCGGGATGCCTTTGGGCTCGTCCGCGAGTTTCCTTCCGGACGCGAACTGGGGCGGGTGCGCGGCTTGAAAGGGATGACGGCCGATGCTGCCTGGCTCGGGGATGAGATCGTGACGGCGGGGGGAGATCGTTCGGTGAGACGGTGGAAGGCGCGTCCGGCGGAAGGGATCGCCTCGCTGACGAATGTCCCGACGGGAACGCTGGGAGCCATGCTGCTGCCGGATGGGGCGCACGCCGTGGTGACCGGGGAGACCGGCATGCAGTTGTGGCAACTTCCGGCCGGGGAAGTGATCCATCAACTTCCCACCGACCCGGAGGCGTTGGCGTCGGCTTTTGTCCATCGGCCGGATGCGCCGTCGGGCCTGGCGGCCCGTTATTGGGCGGGGGGACGCATCGGGGTGCGTTCATTGGAACTCGAGGGACGCACGACTTCGGTCGAAGAATCCGATTGGACTCCGGTACCACGATTCTCCGGCGCGGCGGACCTCGCCTTTGATGCCAGTGGCAGCCGGTTGGTGGTCGTGGACACCGCCAATGGCGTCCGCGTCTATGGGGTGGATCCTCTGGAGTTGAAGCATCGCTTCGAGTTTCCCCTGGCCCGCTCGGCGGTGTTCTCCCCCGATGGTCGGCGTCTGGCGGCGTTGGCGGACGGACGGATTGCGGTGTGGGATCTCTCGGCCAGCACGCCGATGGGGTCGGTCCGGAACGTGCCCCAGGTGCAGGCCCTCGCCTTCTCGCCCGCGGGCGACCGGTTGTTGGTCACCAGTCGCGATGGAATCGTACGGGTGCTCGATGCGGCGGCCGTGGGTGGACCGGAAAAGGCGACGCTCTCGCCGTTGTCCGCCGAGTTCCTCTGTGTGGCGATGTCGCGGGATGGATCCCGGGTGGCAGCGGGAACGATCGATGGCGGTGTGATGCTGTGGGATGTGGCGACCGGACGCGAGTTGGGGCTTCTGAAGCTCGGCAACACGCCGGTGTATTCGCTGCGGTTTGCCGAGGACCAGACCCTGGTGGTGGCCAGTGGGAACGGGGTCAAGATCCTGGGACGGCCTGCGCGGTGAGGGGGGCGGAGGTCAGAGTCTCGTGACCTCGTCTCCTACGGGTCGGCGACGCGGTGACGAGGCTCATCCTGTTTCTGCGAGGGGCGTGCATGGGCCGAAAGACGGGATGCCCACGAAACACACGAACCACACGAAATCTTCCGCTGAGTTGGTGTGATTCGTGTGATTCGTGGGCGATGGGGTGGTCCGGCGCGGACTCGCGGAGCTCGTCCCTCCGGAAGGCTAAAAAAGTGCGGAGACCGTCGCTGCCGACGATCTCCGCACCCCACGATCCGTCTCGGATACCCACGCCCGGTCTGACTCCAGTTGCAACCGGGTTGGCCAGTCACTCAGCAACCTACCCGATCCGGTGAACAGGAGGCGTGCCATGGCCCCGCGCCGGCGGACTTGAGGGGCGAAGTGGAGAGGATTGCGCGAATCGCTTCAGGGGACCGGGACCGGTCTGTCGCGAATTGAGCGGCGCGGTCAGACTGGGGAACAGGCATCGCTGGATCGAACTCGGGTTTCCGAGGTCAGACCAATGCCTGGTGCCGGGGATCCTGGGCCAGCTTGCGGACGAGATCCTTGATCTTCTGGGCCTCGCCCCGAGCTGCGACCAGGACGGCGTCATCGGTCAGGACGACGATGCTGTCCTTGACCCCCACCAACGTGATGGCGGTCCGAGCCCGGGTGCGACCGTCATAGACGATGTTGTTGGAGGCATCGACCTGGACCAGATCGCCGACCGCTGCGTTGCCGTTGGCATCGGCAGGGAGATGACGGGCGAGGGCGGGCCAGGCACCGAGGTCATCCCAGGCAAACGATCCGTCCGCCACCACGACATTGCGGGCCTTCTCCAGCAGGGCGTAGTCGATGCTGATCTTGCGGATGGCGGGGTATTCGGTGGCGAGCGTGCGCTGGAGGGCGGTGCCTCCCTTCGTGGCGGCGGTCAACCAGCGCTGGCAGGCTTCGTGCATGTCCGGTTGATGCTCCTTCAACCCGGCGGCCACGGTGGCGTAAGACCAGACGAACATGCCCGCATTCCACCGATATTGGCCGCTGGCGAGGTATTCGACGGCCTTCTCGAGCGCGGGCTTCTCGACGAAGCGCTCGGCCTGATAGAAGGCGGTCTTGTACGCCTTGCCTCCCGGCGTCGCGAGGACCGGGCCCGTGTGGATGTAGCCGTAGCCGGTGGCGGGTTCGGTGGGTTGGATGCCGATGGTGACGATGACCGGTTCCCGTGCGGCGAGATCGAGGGTGTCGCGCAGGACGCGCTGGAACCGCTTCTCCTCGGGAATGACGTGATCGGCGGGCAACACCGCCATCACGGCCTTGCTGGAACGGGCGCCGACCAAGGCGGCACCGAGCGTCACCGCGGCGCAGGTGTCGCGTCCCACCGGCTCGGCGATGATGTTGTCCTTCGGCAGTTCGGGGAGTTGTCGGCGGACTTCACCGACCTGGGCGGCATTGGTGATGATCAGGACGTTGGCCGCCGGAACCACCGGCAGGACCCGGTCCACGGCCTGTTGCAGGAAGGAACGTTCGCCCAGAAGTCGGATCAGTTGCTTGGGAGTCTTCTCCCGGGACACCGGCCAGAAGCGTTCGCCGCGTCCGCCCGCCCTGATGATGACAAAGCGATCCTTGCCGTTTCCGATGGGCTTGGCAGGCGCGGGGGATTCCCGGCGGACGGCGGGTTTCGCCTGGGACGCGTGGACGGATTTCTTCGCGGGAGATTTCTTGGCAGCCATGGAGATGGATTCAGGGTCGGATTTCAGCCCGGTTCAGGCGGGGGAGACGGATCGGACCGCCTCGGAAAGCGAACGGACAAACGCACCGACCTTCGCTGGCATGTCGGGGGACGATCCCATCTCGGCGATGCGGTTGACGATGGCGGATCCCACGACGATGGCCTCGGCGTGCGAGGCCACCTCACGGGCCTGGTCGGGGTTGGAAATGCCGAACCCGACCGCGATGGGCAATTGGGAATGACGTCGGATGCGATCGGTCATCTCGCCGATGGTGGTGCTGACGGTGGATTGCATGCCGGTGACGCCTTCGCGGGAGACGTAGTAGATGAATCCTTGGGCCCGACGGGCGATCCGCTCGATCCGCGCATCGGGAGTCGTGGGGGCAATGAGCCAGACCGGGCACATCCCGGATTCGTGCATCAGGCGTTCGTAGTCGTCGGCTTCCTCCGGAGGCAGATCGAGGATCAGGAGACCGTCCACGCCGGCCGCGGCGGCGTCCCGGATGAAGCGGTCGAGCCCGACCCGGTGCAGCAGGTTGAAGTAGATGTAGAGGACGATGGGAATCTGCGAGTCGCGTCGGATGGCCGCGACGGTCTCCAGCACGCGCGGAGGCGTGGTGCCCGAGGCGAGTCCGCGCTGGGCGGCGAGTTGGTTGACGATGCCGTCCGCCAGCGGATCGCTGAAGGGGACGCCCAGTTCGAGGACATCGACCCCGGCCCGGTCGAACTCCAGGGCCAATTGATGGGTAGCAGCCAGGGTGGGATCGCCGGCGCCGATGTACACCACGAGACCCTTGTGGCCGGAGGCGCGGAGACGGGAGAAACGTTCTTCGATGCGATTCACTGAGGGCGACAGTGTGCGGCGGAAGGGGAGAAGGTTTCCAGTTCCCAGTTGGATCCGGGCGCATCTTGGCACTGCCCCCGCCTGAGACCGCGGGTGGGTTGTACGCCGGAGGCGTTTCAGCGATTAGCCCGGGGTATCACCCCGGGGTCAGTCGCCCCAAGATTTTCCCACCCCGGAGGGGTGGCAGAGCTTCAACCCCTCCGGGGTTGACCGGACTTTTTTGCGCCAGGACCCGGGGTGGTACCCCGGGCTAATCGCTGCCATCCCTCCGGGATGAGAAAGTGCACCGGGTCCGGTCGCCGCATCGGGGGCAGTGTCAAGATGCGCCCAACGATCAGCTCAGGGGCGCCGGGGCCCTGACGTGAGAATCCAAACAGCCCATCACCCCGGCGTTCCCTGGAGTGTCCGGGCCGCCGTTCGCGTGCTCCGACCGGCCGCAGCGTTGTGAGTCACGAAGGCGGAGCGGAGGATGCGGGACATAAGACTGGTCTGTCTTTTGGGCCAAGAGGAGGGCCGCAACCCTCGGATCAGACGGTTCCCCATCCGCCAATCCTGGCCCGTCGCATCGTCGAAGGGGTGCCGTCGACTCGATGGCTTCAAGCCCAAGCCGCAGGGCGTTCGTCCTGGCCCCTCGGGTAGCGATTGGCACTCTTCCCGCGCTGGGCCCATCCGCGGATTTGGGATTCCCAAGGTCGTGGAACTCCAACTCCAACCGGTCCGCGGGTGCCTACCGGTCATCCTGCCGGCCACGATCGCGGGTGGGGCGCTCAGCAAACGTTGAGAGCGAGGGTCTCCTCGACCCTGAGGGTCACGCGGGAACGCTCCGGGGCGCGGCTGGTGCCGACCTGCAAAGCCGAGTCGCGGTCGAAGACCCAGATCGAACCGTCACTGTAACGGACGATGGTATGGCCGAAGCTTCCGTGGCCGTGGGTGATTTCGGACTCCACCAGAAGGCCCAAAGAAATATTTTTTCGATGGGCGATACTGCATTCGGCGTGAGTGCTCATTGTAGTTGCTCCCCTACGATTTATTTCTCTTTTTCCGCCCGATCCCGCTCACGGAGTCAAATCATTCGTCAGTTATTCCCTTACATTTTTGAACAATGAAGGGGTCCGTGTCCCGGGCTGGTGAAGGTTTCCGTTGCAAACATGGGCTTTCTGGAGACAACGCGACTCCAAGCAAAGCGCGAACGGGTGCCCCAAGGGGATTCAAGGCCTCGAAGAGTGATCCAAGGAGTTTCAGGGATCGTTCGCCCCAAATCAACAAACCGATACACAATGAAAACCGTTCAATACCCCAAAAAAGCAAACCAAGGATTCACACTGATCGAGATGATCGGCGTGCTGGCCGTGATCGCGATCCTCGCATCGTTGCTCCTGCCCAAAGTCTTCCAGGCCATCTCCGACGCCAAGGTCAACAACGCCGCGGTGAGCATCGACACCATCAGGACCGCGACCACCGATCACTATGCCCGGTTCGGGTCGTTGCTGACTTCCAACAACGTCGCTTTTTCTGTCCCCGCCGCGAATTTCGACACCGTTCTTCTTGGGGAAGGCATCATCGACAAACCGTTTGTCGTGAGAATCGGAGACGGCACTAACTCAGTAAACAACACCCGTGTCCAAGCCGTTGCCAGTGCGGCAGCAGCCGTAGCGGGCGTCGGTGCCGGCTACTCCTTTGATGGTACCAGCACTGCCAACCAAATTCCCACGGGATTGACGATCATTGTCGGCGGGAGTTCAAAAGGAGACTTGTTGTGGGAGCAAAATGAGACTCGTTCAAAGCGAGAACTTGCCGAGCACATCGGCCCAGCGGTTTTCGGGTGGTTTCGGTGGTGTGGAGACGACCCAGAATTGGCGTCCTGGATGGTGGATGACGGTGACGGTATGACGTTGGGTGGGCCCGATGGGCCAGCTGCGGCCGAGGAAGTCGACCTGGTGATCTGCGTTGAGACGGCGCGAGAAGTGGAGGGCGAAATGAAGGTCCAGAAGACTGGGATCGGGGCTGGGACGCATGGCATCGCGCTTCTCGGCGATCGCCTTCGCCCACGCATCGTTGGGGGAGAGACCAGTCGTTCGGCAAACAGTCTGGTTTTGCTGCTCCAATTCCTGATTGAGGAGTTCCTGGGCAGGGGCGTAGTCGTCGATGCGTTCGAAGGCCAGCAAGGCCAGAAGGCGCTTCTGAAAGGTGCCGAAGCGACGTTCGATTTTGCCTTTGGCCTGAGGGCTTGGAGCCACGAGATGTGAGACTCCCAAGGCGGTGAGGGCTCGTTGGAACTCGGAGCGGGGATCCCCGCCATCGGTCGATGACTGATAACCGAAAAGGGCCAACCCGTCGGTGTAGAGGGCCATGGGGATGCCATGCCGGAGGAAGGCTCGGCGGAAGTGCTCGAAATGGTGCCAGGTGGTATCGGTCGGGACGAAAGTTGCCCCGAGGTACTTGCGGGAATGGTCGTCGACTGTGAGCAGAAGGGTCTGCTTGGCGTCGGCAGCCCACCAAGGGTGGATAGAGGAGTCATGCTGCCAGAGTTCGCCGATGCGGAAGCGCTCCCAGCGCCGTCTGGGCTTGGGCACAGGAAGTGGCTGCAGGACGAGGTTTGGGAAGTGCGTACGCGCATAAGCAGCGACGGATTTGCGATCCCGGTGGAAGGCAAATCGGGAGGCGAGTTGGTCAGCGACGAGTTGAAAATTTGGAGGGCGCTGGAGGGGCAGGAAGGCCTCAAGGAAGCGTTGAACTTCGGGAGGCCAGCTGTGGTGGTGATCGCCACCGGAGACGTGCAGGACGAAGCCAGGAGTGTTTTGAAGCCAGGCGAGGCGGATGCGAAACAAATGTGCCCGACTAACGGAGAGGAGTTCACAGGCATCGGAGGCATCAAGAGCTCCGAGGTGGAATGACTCGACGGTTTGGCGAACGAAGTCCGGGGTGAGGCGCTTGGCGAGCTGTTGCTTCTTTTCAGCATGCCATCGGGATGGCCGCCCGCCGCCGTGGCGAGGCATTTCGTCGACCTTCGCTACGCTCAGGCCTCCTCATGCCTCGCCACGGCGGCGGCTTTCAAACGGCAGTCTCCTTTTGAACTCCCGTCAGTCTCCTTTTGCTCCCACCCCGACACTTCATCCAGTTGGCCGGAGAAGGACCCCGTCCCGGTCTCCCCACGCCGTCCGATCGCCGTCTGCCCGCCGTACCCAAACATCACCGGATACGCACCGCCGCCCACCGCCGCGCCATCGAGATAAAACGCTACCGTCTCCCCGGATCGGACCACCGCCACGTGATGGAAGTCCGTATCCAGGATCGTGGCGGACGACAGCACGGATCCCGGACTGCCCAGGACCTGAAGTTGCAGGCGCCCATCCTGGGCGAGTCCGAAACCGAATCCACCCGCGGCCCGCGCAAGGATCCAGCCGACGCCGGCCCCATCCGAGGCCACCGCGTCTGCCGACGACCGGCGGACCCAGGCGTGCACGGTGAAATCCTGAACATCCAGCAGCGCGGGCGCGCCCAGGCCCACTCCGGCGCCGTTCGAGCCGAGAACCAGCGCCTGGCCGACCCGGCCCGGCGCGTAGGTCACACCGGCGGCAACCGGCGGGCTGACGTCGAAGATCGACGCCGGGCTTCCCTCGCCCTGCCACCAGGCAACCAGGCCTTTCGGGGCCGTGACGCAGTCCTGTGCGGAGGCAAGTTGGGAGAGGGAGATGACGGCGAGCCAACTCCAGGAACGAACAATGGACTGTTTCATGAGGAGAACGTCCGCGCCGGACTTTCCTTCGGGTCGAGGCGAGGACAGGTCCAAGGACGCGCCATCCATCGCCCTGAGTCAATCCCCCCCTCGGGCGCGGGGAGCATCTTGAGTGGGTTGTCACGAGTGTAGGCCCGCTGCCCTCAGCGGGCGTTTCCTCATCGCCGCCTGAGGGCAGGTGGCCTTTATCCATGACCGACCCAAGATGCGCCCTCGGGCGCGAGCGATCCTGAAACCCGTTTGACTTCCAGCGCGTCCCTCCCAGCTTTGCCCTCCTTGGCGACGGATCCGATCATCCCCCCTCCTGTAAGCCCGCGAAAGCGGCGCCCGGCAGCGCTGTTTCCCAAGGGCATCGTCGGAGCGGTTGAAGCCCTGCTCCAGAGCGGAGCCGATCCGGCGCTCGAAGGGGTGTCCGCCGGCGCCCAACCCTACCTCGCGGCCCTGCTCCACCGGTCGCGCCCGGAGCGGGTGGTGGTGGTCGTCACCGATGGACTGAAGTCCCAGGAACGCGTCCACGGGGATCTCGCCACCTGGCTGGATCCGGAGCCGTCCCCGCTTTTCCATGCCGCCTGGGAAACACTGCCCCACGAGAACAAGCTACCCCATGCCGATGTCATTTCGGAACGGCTCGAAACCCTCATCAGCCTCACCTCGGAAAAATCCGATCGTCCAAGGTTGATCGTCACTTCGGTCATTGCCCTCCTGCAGCGGACCTTCACCGGCAAGGATCTGAGGAATCGAACCCGGACCCTGCGTCGCGGCGACACCACCAACCCGCTCGACCTGATCGAATGGCTCGAGGAACAGGGCTACGAACCCGAGACCCAGGTGACCGGCAAGGGCGAGTTGTCCTGGCGCGGCGGCATCGTGGATGTCTGGCCGCTTTCCTCGCCCTGGCCGGTTCGGCTGGAGTTTTTCGGGGACGAACTCGAGTCCCTGCGTGAGTTCGATCCCCAGGCCCAGATCTCCCGGGAGATCATCCCGGAAGTCATCCTGCCACCAGCAGGGGAACTGGGCCTGCTCAAGCCCGCGCGCAGCAAGCTCGTCGAAGGCAATGCCGCGGCTGAACCTGAGACTCCACCGTTGGGATCCCTCCTCGATTTCCTTCCGCCCGACAGCCTGTTGATCCTCTGTGAACCGGACGCGCTGCTCGACCAGGCCCTTCGCTACCGCCAGCAGGTGCCTCCGGGCGACCGCTTCTCGATCGGATGGGATGAGGTCCTCGCCGACGCAGCCACCCGGGGCCTTCAGATCCTCCGCCTCTCTGAACTGGCTCCGGACGATCCCGGCACGGACTCATCGCCAAGTTCATCGGGTTCACCATGCTTCCCCGGTCTGGACGCCTTTCGTCCGATGGGCGCAACGCTTCCTGACCCCCAGGTCGCCGAGGCCCAGCGTCGGGAATTCTTCGCGCAATTGCACCGCTGGCAACGGCAGGAGCATCACGTCCACGTCTTTTGCGGTCATGAGGGAGAACGTCAGCGGTTCAATGAACTCTGGACCGAGTTCGGTCTCCCCTCTCCGGCTCCCGAATCCCACCTCGGCGTCCTGAGCCGCGGATTCACCGTTCCCGATTCCCGGATCGTCGTGGTCACCGACGCGGAGATCTACGGGCGATACAAGGTCCAGCGGCCGCGCCGGCTCAAGTCACGCCACGCCAGCGCGGTCCGGTCGGTGTTCGAGGTGGACTTCACCGAGTTCGAGGAAGGCGATCACGTGGTCCATCTGGAGCACGGGATCGGAGTGTACCGCGGCCTGAAGACCCTGCCGCCCCAAGGACGTCGCCGGGGCGAAGCCACTTCGACCGAGGCCACGGGCGAGGACTGTCTGGTGATCGAATACGCTCCCACCGGCAACGCGGAGGAACCACCCCGTCTGTACGTTCCGGTGGCAGAAGCCCATCTGGTCTCCAAGTACGTCGGTGCCGGCAAGGCGCGCCCGCAGTTGTCCACCCTCGGCGGCACCCGATGGACCAAGGCCAAGGAAACCGCCCAGCGGGCCGTGCGCGATCTCGCCTCGGAACTGCTCACCGTCCAGGCCACCCGTGCGACCAAGGAGGGTCACGCCTTCCATCCGGACGCGCCGTGGCAACGGGAGTTCGAAGCCTCCTTCGAGTACGAGGAGACCCCGGACCAGATCCGGGCCATCGCCGCCGCCAAGACCGACATGGAAGCCCCGAAGCCGATGGATCGCCTGCTCTGCGGAGACGTGGGCTTCGGGAAGACGGAGGTGGCGATCCGCGCCGCCTTCAAGGCCGTCATGGGGGGCAAGCAGGTGGCCATCCTGGTGCCCACCACGGTCCTCGCCCAACAACACTACAACCACTTCCGGGATCGCATGGCCGAGTACCCGGTCCGGATCGAACTCCTTTCCCGGTTCCGTTCTGCCAAACAGCAGAAGGCGGTGCTGGAAGCCGCCGCCAACGGCACGGTCGACATCGTCATCGGCACCCACCGCATCGTCTCCCCGGACGTGCAGTTCAAGGACCTTGGGCTGGTGGTGGTGGATGAGGAACAGAAGTTCGGCGTCCGCCACAAGGAACAGTTCAAACTCCTTCGCCAGACGATCGACGTGCTCACCCTGAGCGCGACCCCGATCCCGCGGACGCTTTACCTGGCGCTCACCGGGGCCCGGGATCTTTCGACCCTGGAAACGCCGCCCCAGGACCGGCTTCCCGTCGAGACCATCGTCACCAACTACGACGAGCGCGTCATCCGCGACGCCATCCAGCGGGAGATCAACCGGGGCGGTCAGATCTACTTCCTGCACAACCGCGTCTCGTCCATCGACGCCCTCGCCCTGCGCATCCAGGCGCTGGTGCCCGATGCCCGGATCGTCGTCGGCCATGGGCAGATGGATCCGGATGATCTGGAACGGGTGATGACCCGGTTCGTCAATGCCGAGGCGGACGTGCTCGTCAGCACGACCATCATCGAGAGCGGTCTCGATATCCCAAACGCCAACACCATCATCATCGATCGCGCGGACCGCTTCGGACTCAGCGAACTCTACCAACTCCGGGGTCGGGTCGGACGTTACAAGCATCAGGCCTACGCCTACCTGCTCCTGCCGCGCCACGCCCAACTCCTGACCGAGGCGCGCAAGCGGATGTCCGCCATCAAGCAGTATTCCGCCCTCGGCTCGGGCTTCAAGATCGCGATGCGCGACCTGGAGATCCGTGGCGCTGGAAACCTGCTCGGGGCCCAGCAGAGCGGTCACATCACCGCCGTCGGGTTCGATCTCTACTGCCAACTCCTCGGCCAAAGCATCGCCACCCTCAAGGGCGAATCTCCCCGCCCCCGGATCGAGGTCCGCACCCGCCTCGATTTCCTCGCACTCAACCCCGCTGAAGCCGCGCCAGTGGAAGCCAAGTCGTCCGATCCTGTCCTGGGTCCGGATCGCATCCGCCTGACCGTCCGCGTGCCCCGCGATTCGGATGTGTGGAGCATGGACGATTCCGGGGAATCCGGGCCACCGCGAAAGAAGGGAACACGGCGCGAACCCGTGGAAGACGAGGGGCCGGCCACGCGCGAACCGGCCTTCCTGCCCCTCGACTACGTGCGGGAATCAGCCCAGCGCATCGAGATCCATCGCAAGCTCGCGCAGGCCTCGGACAAGGCTGCCATGGATGGCCTGCGCCGCGAATTGCGCGACCGGTTCGGCCCATTGACGCCCCCGGTTGAACTGCTGCTGGAACTGGCCGAACTCCGGATCTTCGCCGCCGGCCACCGGGTCACCGGCATCGAGGTGGTGGAAGGCAAACTCAAGCTCACCCGCAATGGCGAGCTCGTCACCGTTGGCGGGCACTTCCCCCGACTGACCAAACGAACGGCGTCGGCGCGGATCGCCGAGATCCGACGCCTGATCCAATCGATGGGGAAGTGATCAGTTGGCGGGAGCGTCGTTGGCAACCCAGGCCCAGCGTCCGCCGCCGACCTTGCGGACATTCACGATTCCGCGGCCGGTGATCGAAAACCAGGTGTGGATGTGCCCGGTGGGCTTGCCCAGTTTCCCGGCAATCTCCTTCACGGTGATCCCGCCGGGCCCCGCCGCCTGCATCAGGCCAAGGATGGCATCACGAACGGCGCCCCGCCTGGGAGAGGGCGCGCCGTCTGCACGTGCCGGAATGGCCTTGCGGGGACGGCGCACCCGCGTGGAAACCTCAGCGGAGGCGGCTGCGGGGGCCGCACCCGGGCTGCGCAACTCACGGTCTATCGCATCGATCTGAGCCTGCAGCGCTTCCTTGCGCTCGATCAGCTTCATCAGTCGGGTCAGTTCCGCCCGGGAGATATTTGAAAAGTCCATGAGACCGCCAGCCTAGGCTTGCCTCCGTCGGAATGGCAACCGGCAGCCTACCGGACACGCAGCCTACCGGAGGCCGCATCTTGAGCCCTCAATGGATGTAGGCCGCCTGCCCTCAGGCGGCGATGAGGAAACGCCCGCTGAGGGCAGCGGGCCTACCTCCGCGACAACAAATTCAGGAGGCACCTCCTACCGGAACCGGTGGCGCCATCGCAGGAAGGGACGCTCGATGAGGTAATGGCTGACGATGGCCGCCCCGATCGCAGCCATCGCGTTGAAGGGAAAGTACCAACCCACCGCCCGCATGCCGGGGTCGCAGAAGATCTGCTGCCACAGGTACAGGCTGAAGGAGATGGCTCCCAGCCAGGTCAGCGTGTGCGAGTTCAGCAGGCGGTTCATCCCATCGTGTCGCCCATGGACGGCGATCCCTACCAGCAGCACCAGGCCCATCGCCGTCAGGCTGATTCCGGAGACCGTCCCCAGCAGAAAAAGCGGTTTTGCCAAAGCACCTGAGGCCGGAGTCAGCCAGGTCAGGATCCGAGGCGAGAGGATCAGGGCCGCCGAAGCGGCCAGAACCCAGGGAGATCTCCAGAAGCGGCTCCAGTGGGGATGCGCGCGCCACTGTCCTTCGAAGACGGCCAGCAGTGCGCCAAGCACCAGGTAGTCACTGACGAAATCCGTCCGCCAGTAATTGATCCCCATGATTCCGCCCACCTTCATGTTGGCGGCCCGCCAGACTGGCAGGATCACGACGAGCGCCAGGAGCAGGCGGGGACGGTACCGGGAAGACATCACCGCGACCACGGCCGGCCAGACCATGTAGAAGT
>CAMCFL010000027.1 GCA_945873715.1 Akkermansia muciniphila | reverse complement strand
GACCTGCACAATTACCTCGCCGCAGCGCTGGAGTTGGAAGAGGTGCTGACCAAGCGGTTGCCCAAGGAAAAGTGGGGCTGGACTGCCATCCATCTCGCCAACATCTACTCCGGTCGCATGAACCAGCCTGAGAAGGCCTTGGCGACCCTTGATCGGATTGTGCGGGATTACCCTGGTACCAGTGCGGCCAAGAAGGCCCGGCAACGCCTGGGGATTCCGGATCCGGTCGAACCTGAATCTGCTGAGATGGCGGCCGAGAACCTTGCCTCTGAATCCGCGCCGGTTCCTGAATCCGAACCCGTCGAGGAGAACCCGTCGATGCCCAAGGGCTTCCGGCCGCGGAAACGCTGACATTCCCGAGTGGAGTTTTGCCGCCCCGGGGTGTGAATCCGGCCCCCGAAGCGGCTTCTGAGTTCCCGATCACCGATTTTGACGGGCGGTGAGCGGGAGAATCGGTTGGGTTTGGTTTGGGTGAAGCGCGGTTCAGTTGGAGGCGGTGTCGGACGCGGCAGGGGCTTTGGTGGCCGTGGCCTTCTTCTCCCCCTTCTTGTCCGGCTTCGGGCCAAAGGTGGCCTTCACCAGGATCTCACGGGAACCGTCGGGTTTGCTCAGCAGGCCCCGCGCATAGTCCCCGGAAGTGATCTCTTCGATCTTGGCGGGCTTGCCGTCCTTCTCCAGGACCGACTCGGCCGTGACATGCAGCACCCGTTCCGTCTTCTTGCCGTCGAGGGTGATCGTCATGGCCGAGGAACTGACGGCATCGACGGTCCCACGGAAGGGGTAGGCGTGGGACGATCCCTTCTTGGTCGTCTGGCTGGTGCCAGGTGCCGATGCGGGATCCGCGGCGCTGAGGGTGGAGGTGATGAGAATCGCGGCACTGGCGGCCGCACCGATCAGTCTGAACAGTGGATGTTTCATAGGCTGTCGACGAATGCTACGTCGGCAGCCGCGGAAGGTTACGGGCTGTCTTGGTTCGCGCCCTGCGCCGCCCAGCCTCCAGCCATGAGCCGGAGGAGATGGGCGATTGCTTCATCCCGGGTGACGCCCCGTTCAACGGCCAGCTGGCCTGCCCGCTTGTCGAGTTGCGACGCCATCTCCACGCATTTTGTCGGTGGACACCCGAGGCCTTGCAACGCCTCGGCGATCTGGGCGGCCGTCAGGGACATGCCGTGAGCGCAGGATGTCCTCAGGCGACCGAGGCGCGGGGCACGATCTTGATGCTCTCGACGTGCACGCGCTGGACGGGACGGCTCGGAGACCGCTCACCCGCGGCTCGGCAAGGGGTGGTTGCGATCTTGTCCAGGGTGTCCAGACCCGAGGCGAGACGGCCGAACCCCGTGTACTGGCGGTCGAGGAACCCGGCGTCGCCGTGGCAAACGAAGAACTGGCATCCGGCGCTGTCGGGACTCTGCGAGCGGGCCATCGAGAGGACGCCCTTGTCGTGGTGGCGATCGTTGAACTCGGCCTTGATCTTGTAGCCGGGATCACCGGTGCCCCAGCCCTCTTCGCTGGTGGTGTTCTTGGAGAGCGGATCGCCGCCCTGGATCATGAAACCCTTGATGACCCGATGGAATGCGGTGCCGTCGTAGAAGCCTTCGCGTGCGAGCTTCTTGAAGTTCTCGACGGTCTTCGGGGCAACATCGGACCAGAACTCGACGACCATCGGGCCGTGGTTGGTGGTGATGACGGCGACTTCGTCTGCGGGCGTGTTGGCGGTGGGCATGGATTCAGGATTGGCGATTGAGAGGGAACGGAGAAATCAGGGGACGAGGGCAGCGGACTTGATGTAATCGAGGTTTGGATAGTCCTTCTTCAGGTATTCATTGCCCTTTTCCTGAATGATTCCCTGATTCGGGCCGCGACCGCGAGGAGCTCCTTCGCCGTACTCACCGTTGATCTTGTCCACGATTTCCTGGCCTTCGACCACCTTGCCGAACGGGCTGAAGCCCATCCCGTCGAGATTGGTGTTGTCGACCAGGTTGATGAAGAACTGGGTCGTGCGCGTGTTGGGTCCGGCCATGGCGAACGACAGAAAGCCCCGTTTGTTGCTACCCTTGACGGGGTCGTCCTGGATCCGGGCTCCGCGCCACGCCGCCGACACCTTCGGATCCCCGTGGATCCCGAACTGGCCCATGAATCCGGGGATCACCCGGAAGAAGGCGACGTCGGTGAAGTAGCCCGACTTGACCAGGTTGTAGAAGCGGTCGGCACCGTTCGGCGACATCGCCCGGGTGACCTCGACCGTGAACGCCCCCTTCGAGGTGGTGAACTTCGCCTTGAACGTTTCCGGTGCCTTCTCGGTGAGCTTGGCCGGTTCCGCGTACGCCGGTAGTCCGGTCTTTTTTTCCGCCGCCGGCTTGGCGTCGTCCGCGGCAAATCCCATGGATCCAATCGACAGGGCGGACAGCAGTCCCAACAGAATGCGCTTCATGTTGCCGGGGAAGTAGCGCCGGAAGGCTCAAGTTCCAAGTTCGAAGTTGGGTTGGCCCTGTCCGGGGGCGCATCTTGATGCTCGTTCTCACCGCTGTAGGCCCGCTGCCCTCAGCGGGCGCTGACTCAACGCCGCCTGAGGGCAGGCGGCCTACCTCCATGACAAACTCGGGATGCCCCCCCTCCTGGGACCGCGGGCGTCCTCGCCCGCTTGGGAGCGACAAACCCCGGACGGACGAGTTCCGCGAGTCCGCATCTGCGTCATGCGATCATGGGGACTCGTGGAACTCGTCCCTCCGAAGCGCGCCCAAAGGGTTCTGGAAACTCCCGCTTCCCTCAGCGCTTCCCCGGATCCTGCAAGGACTGAAATTCCTCCAGTCGGGTCCGCTGGCCGCGCAGGCGACGGATCAGGTCACGCGCCCGGACCACCGCCACGCCGCCGGCACCGAGGATCGGGCCGGCGACTTCGCGCCGGACGGCATCCACTTCCGCGGCGTAGGCGGGTTGGGCGGCGGCGAAGAGTTGGCGTTTGACCTCGGTCCGGGCGGCGAAGCGGAGGCGGAGCCAGGCGCGGTTGACCGCACGGCGCCAGCCCGGTTGGGGAATCCAGGCCGAGATCATTTCCATGGCCCGCCATTCGTCGCGCACGAAGGATTCGATCTGTGCCCGATGCCGGCTACTGGCGTTGATCTCGCTCAGGCGGTATTCGCAGAGGGCCTCGGGGATCTCGACCACCGAGCAGCCCAGGTGCGCGCATTCGGCGAGGAACACGCAATCCGCGACCTGCGGGAAATTCCGGAAGGTGGTGGGAAGTTTCCGGCGGTCGGTCCGGAAAAGCACTCCCGGCAACAGGATCGTCTCCAGCGTGGCCTGGCGTCCGATGAACTCCGCCAGCGGCACGTGCCGCGCCCGGGTATCGGTCTGTCGGGGCGCTTCCAACACGACCTTGCCGTGCTGGTTGATCTTGTCGTCGAAGACATAGGCCAGTGCCTGCCCGGGTTCGTCCTTCAGGGCGTCCAATCCACGGGCCATGAAGTGCGGCCGTACCAGGTCGTCCGCCATCAGCAGGTGCAGGTAATCCGTTTCGGCGGCGAGCTCAAGGCATCGGTTCAGGTTGCCGAGCACGCCGATGTTGGTCGGGTTCTGCAGGAACTCGATCCTCAACGACGGATGCGACCGGACCAACTCGGGCGTGGAGTCGGTGGAACCATTGTCGATGACGACGATCCGGTCCGGCCGACGGGTCTGCGCGGCGATGCAATCCAGTGTCGCCGGCAGGAAATGCGACGCGTTGTAGGTCGGGATGACCGTGAGGACTTCGGGCATGGCGACGGGGTTCAGCGGCGTCGGAGCCAGGCACCGGGCCAATGGGTGATGTTCTGGCTCAGTCCGCTTTCATTGAAGGTCCAGGGCGGCTGGGCGAGCTCGAACTCCGGGTGGGCAGCGGCAAATTCCATCGCGGCGGCGGTCGGATGATCCCACGTCCACTCGGGCTGGCCACGGGGGACGTCCGACAGATCCTTCATGATGCCGTCGGTGGCGACGAGATAGGATCCGGGGGTGACGAGGGAATGATAGGCGGCGAGTTCGTCGGCGACGTGGGCCTTGGTGTGATTCGAGTCCAGGAGGACGAGGATGGACTCGTCCGGTTTCACCAGCGAACGCACCTGCGCGACGATCTCCGGATCGGTGGAGCTTCCCTCGATCAGGGTGATGTAGGAGGCGAGCGGATGGCTCTCGATGGCCTGCCGGTTGTGCGGACGGATCTCGATGTCGATGCCGATCACGCGTCCCCGACCGAATGCCTTGCACAGGCTCGCGTAGTAGATCAGCGATCCGCCGTGGGCCACGCCGGTCTCGATGATGACATCGGGTTGCACACGGTGGATGACCTCCTGCGTGCGGATCATGTCCTCTGGCAGTTGGATGATCGGGCGACCCATCCAGGAGAACGTATAGGAATAGCGCTGGTTCCAGCCGACCTTGACCCAGGCCTGGGAGAGGATTTCGAAGGCGCGGTCGGAGTAGAGCGGCAGTTCCTCGCGGCCGGCATTTCCCTCGCAGGTGAGGGTCTTGGCTTCGGTATCGACGGTGAATTTCATGGCGGGATGCAGGCGTGGGTCAGAGACAGAAAGTGGCGCCGGTAAAGCCGGCCTTGGCCAGGTCGGCCCGGATCTCGGCGGCGTAGTTCGGGTTGGCGATCACGACGAGGCCGAGTTCGGCCAGCAATGGATCGGACGGGGCCAGGATGGGAACGGAAGTTCCCGTCAGCACGCCGCCCTGCTTTGCCGGGTTCGAGTCGATCACCGCGGCGGGTCGAAGGCGTGGAAGCAGGTTGATCAGGGCGACCCCCTTCGCTCCTGCGCCCCAGACGGCCCAGGGTTTGCGGCCACGTTCGGACCGGATCCGGAGCGTCAGCGCATCCAGCTGTCGTCGGGCAACCCGGGCGAACGTCGTGAGCCGGGCCTTGGCGGGAATGCCGGGAGCGGTGGGAACGGCCGCGCGTTTGGCCAGTCGCAGTTCCAGCCACTGGTATTGATCCTCGAACACCGGGCGGTGGCGGACGACCTTGAAACCGGCCAATCGCGCCAGATGCGCCAGCGTCGGTTGGGTGAAGTAATTGCAGTGCTCGTAGAACACGTCCCACAGGCAGCGGTTCTCCACGATCCATTCGAAGCGCGGCGTCTCGATCACCACCAGCGGATCTCCGGCGGCGCGGGCGATCCCTGCCAACTCCCGGAAGAACGCCCCGATGCCCGGCACATGCTCCACCACATGCCGGCAGATGACGGCGTCGTAGCGGCCCTGCACCGTCTCGGCCGACACGTACGAAGCCTGGAACCGCACCCGGCCGTCGTCCTCGGCGGCAGGTCCCTCGTAGGAAGTATCGTAGCCGTCCGCTTCCGCGCCGAGTGCCCGGGCGGCTTCCCGGAGGAAGTCGCCCTTGCCACATCCCACCTCGAGCAGTCGTCCGCCGCGGATCCCGGGATTCTGGGAAAGGCGTTCGACCAACCCCGTCACATGCGCCCGGAAGACCGGCGAGAAACCCTGCCGGTTCTCGTAGCGGGAATCATAGGGGATGACGTCGGGTTCGAAGGCGGCGTTGAAGACCAGACCACAGCCCCGGCACTGGAGGAGGTGCACGTCCCGGCGCGGAACGGCGCGGGCTTCTGCTGCGGTCCGGAACCGGTAGTTCAACACGACCGGTTGCTTCGGCAGCAGCAGCGCGGCGGTCAGGCGGCGTCCGCCGCAGCCCGGGCAGTCGTGTCGTGGTGTCATGCGCGACGACCCTCTACCAGCCGACGAAGCCCGTCCACAAGCCCGACCTCCGGACGCCACCCGAGCGAATGCAGTCGGCCGACGTCGGCCACCACGAAATCGAGCGGGTCCCGCGGTGCCTCCGGCGGGACGATCACGCGCTCCGGATGTCCCACCAGTCCTGCGAGTGTCCGTGCCAGGAATTCGACCGTCACGCCCTCGCCGGTGCCGACATTGATCGGTCCCTGGAAACGGGCGTCCGCAATGCCCAGCAACGCGCGACCCACGTCGTCGCGGTGGAGGTAGTCCTTGGTGCTGCGGGGAGTCTTGAGCGTGATCGATTCCCCGGCCAGCACGCGCGTCAGCAGGGAACTGGCGAGCCGGGCCGGATGTTCCCCTGGGCCGTACGGATAAAAAATCCGTGCCCAGGCCAGTCCCATTCCGGTTCCGGCCAGGTCGGCGGAGAGCGCCGTGTGCAGTTCCGCCTTGGCGCGGGCATAAGGCGAAACGGGGGCGATCGGACTCTGGGTTTCGTGGAGGCGCTGGCCGGTCATCCCGTACTCGATGCAGGTTCCCAGGACCGTCAGGTGCTGGACACCGAGTGCCGGCAGTCTCCCGGCAAACGCCCGGCTCCAGCGCACCCAATCGGCGTTCTCCGGGGAGTCGAGGTAAACCCCCGGAGTGGCAATCCAGGCGGCGTGCACCACCGTGTCGGGTTCGAAGGCGGCGACCTGATCCCAGGGTGGCTCGGCCAGGCTTCCCACCCAGGGAATCACGCCGGGCGCGGCCGGCGTTCCCGCCTCGCGGGAAAGGATCGCCACCTCATGACCGAGGGCGCGGGCCTGATGCACCAGCGCCCTGCCCAGGAATCCCGACCCGCCGGTGACCAGCAGTCTCATGGCAACTCGTTGAATCGAGGCAGGGAACGGTCGCGCTCGGAGAGGAAGGCGTCCGCGATCGGCCAGGGAATCCCAAGACCCGGGTCGTCCCATCGGATCCCCCGGGCGAGGTCCGGATGGTAGGAATCGGACATCAGATAGTTGAGTTCCGCATCATCGGTGAGGCACTGGAATCCGTGGGCGAACCCAGCTGGAACATAGAGTTGCTGCTGGTTGGACTCCGATAGGTCGAAGCTGGCCCAGCGGCCGTGGGTGGGTGAGTCCGGCCGGACATCGACCACGACATCCCACACCGCGCCGCGGGCGCATCGGATCAGTTTGATTTCGGGGTGTGGCTCCGCCTGCCAATGGAGTCCGCGAACCATGCCGCGTCGGAGGGTCCGGGTGGTGTTGGCCTGAGGCCAGTGAAGGTTGAGTCCATGACGCGAGAACTCCTCGGCGCACCAGGTCCGCGCGAACCAGCCCCGATCGTCGTGACGCGATTCGAGGCTGATGATCCAGAGACCGTCGAGTGGACCGGGAGTGAAGGTCATTGTGTTCGGCCCCAAGCGTGCCGGAGAAGGTTCCGATTGCCCAGAATCGAGAAGGGCCCGCTCGAGGGGGCAGGGATGTGGGAGGCGGGCGTCCCCGGCCGCTTGGGAGGCAGGGAAGAGAGAAGCGGGCGAGGACGCCCGCGGTCCCAGGATCGGTCCCGGGAGGGACCTGGGTCCTAGACCTCCTTCTCCGCCGCGCGGGTCGACAGATCAATCCGGAGAGTGGCCTCGACGGCGGTGGGCTTCACGATCGGCGCGGCGCCAGTGCGACGGGCGCCGCTGGTGTCCGTCACGTGTCGGGACCACCAATCATGCCGACGATCGACCGTCCAGGCGTGGGCCTTGGGGCACTGGTCCAGTCCGGCAATGAAATCGGTCATGGAACCGGGGCGATGGGCCGGATTCTTGGCGAGGCACGCGAGGATGAGCGATTCCAGTTGGGGGCTGAGCGGTTCCGGCGAGCGTTTGCCGGGGGGGGGCGGGACGGAATTGGAATGCATCTCCCAGGCCATCTCGACCGAGCCCGCGCTGAACACCGGCAGCCCGGTCACCAGCAGGTAGGCCACGGCGCCGAGGGCATAGAGATCACTGGCGGCGTCCCCCTGACCGGGCGTGCGGATGGTTTCGGGGGCCATGTAGAGCGGCGTTCCGATGAAGCGTGAGGACGCCGCTTTCGTGTCGCCCTTGCCAGCTCCGTCGACCGGACCGTGCGCAAGATCCCGGACGAGGCCGAAGTCGAGCACCTTGACGGTATCCGGCATGCCGCCGCGTTCGCAGAGGTACAGATTGCCGGGCTTGATATCGCGGTGGATCAGGCCGGCGTCGTGGGCTTCCTGCAGCGAGCCTGCGGCCTGACGCAGCAGGTGGATGGCGCGCTCCTCGGGAAGCGCTCCATGAAGATCGACCAACTCCTGCAAGGTCAGCCCCTGGAGCAGTTCCATGGCGTAATAGAAAATGCCGTCGGCGGTGTGGCCGTAGTCGAACACCTGGATCGTGTTGGGATGGGTCAGCCGGCAGGTCAGCTGGACCTCGTGTTCGAACTGGCGGATCAGATCGTCATCGGCTCGGTCGGGCAGCAGCAGCTTCACCGCCGTCTCGCGGCGGAGCAGGGCGTGGCGCGCGCGATAGACGACGCCCATCGCGCCTTCGCCGATCTTCTCGATCAATGTGTATTGCCCGAGTTGCCGGGCGCGGAGTTGGGCTTCGTCGAAACGCCGGCGCCAGACGGATCCGACATGCGAAGCCACCACGCCGGCGATGGCCGCCAGCACGACCAGGAGCAGGAGGATCTGGAAGATGAGCCGCAACACACGGAGCGGTCGGAAGGCTTCATCGGCATCGATCTTGGTGACCACGCCGAACTGGTGATCCTCCATCCAATGCCAGGCGCCCACGACGGGGACGCCCCGATAGTCGCGGGCGGGCGTGACGCTGGCACCGGCGGGTTCGGAGATGGCATTCGACACGAAGTGCATCAGCCCGTTGGTGGCCGATCCGGGCGCGGGCTTGAATCCCCGGGTGACATCGCCCCCGGGATCGCGCAGGACCAGGTTCAGGGCGGAGGAAACACCGGCGGTATTGGTGAGCAGGCCGAGTTGACGCAGTTGATCCTCGAACCGGCTTTGCGAAAGCAGACGTCCCTCCGGGTCGAAGGCGAAGGTCTCGCCGCTCGTGCCGGCGCGGGCCACCGACAGGACGCGGGTGAACTCCGCCTCGGGCCGCAGGATGACCGCCAGCACACCGCTGATCAGTCCCGAGTCATCGCGGACCGGAGCCAGCACCTGCATGACCTGCAGTTCCCCGCGCGGCGTTCCCTCGGGCGGCCCCCCAGAGCGCGGTGCGTTGATGACGCCCGGCGGCAGAGGCGGACGTTCGCCCGGACCCATGGCCGCGTTGGAGCCGGAGGCGGGGACCCGGCCGGGGCCCCAGCGCCCCCCGGGACCACCTCGCCCGGTGGGCCGGACGGGCTTGAACGGAGTGACCAGCACGGGCTTTCCGTTGGTCAGCACCCGCTGGAACAGTTCGAGGTGATCGGCCGGGACCTGGGCTCCAGGTCGGAGACGCAGGCGACCGGAGGAGGCCACCACCCGGCCGTTGGTCCCGACCAGGACCGCCGCCTCATACCCGGCGATGGGCAGGCGTTCATCCAGGGCCTTGGCCAACTGGAAGGTCCGGGAATCCGAGGAAGGGAACGGTCCGGGAGCCGATCCCGGACCCGGCCCAAATCCACGACCGCCTCCAGGTCCCGGCGCGTTGGTGCGCGACTGCTCCAACACGGCATTGGCGGGATCCCGGATGGTCGGGTCGGTCGCCAGGAGGGTGGCCGTGCGAAGCTGGGTGTGGATCCAGAGGTCGAGGGCGGTGACGTTGGCTTCGAGCGCGGTCTTGAGTTCGCTGCGGAGGGACTCCTCCAGCGTTCGGCGCACCGCGTTGAGACTCCACCAGCCCACGCCGAGGATGAGTAGCGCCGAGATCACGGTGGTGACCAACAGCGACCGGTGACGAAGCAACGTCCGGCGCGTCCAGGTGGTACCCGGAGGAAGATTCTGGAATGGCTCACTCACCGCGGAAGACAAGACCTGCAACAGGGGCGGACGGCTACACGTTCTTGTCGCGGGCTCAGGTCCCGAAACATCGGTCGCCGGCGTCGCCCAACCCCGGGACAATGTACCCGCGCTCGTTCAACCGGCGATCCAGCGCCCCCGTCAGGATCGGCACTTCCGGGTGCGCCTTCTCCATCGCGGCAACGCCCTCCGGAGCCGCCAGCAGGCAGATCAGGCGCAGACGTCGGGCACCGTGTCGCTTGAGTTGGTCGAGCGTCGAGATCGCGCTCCCGCCCGTCGCCAGCATCGGGTCGAGGACAAAGACCTCGGAGACGCGGACCGCAGGGACCTTGAAAAGGTAGGTCTCCGCTTCAAGCGTCTCTTCGTTCCGACGTTGTCCCACGAAGCCGATGGTGGCTTCCGGCAGCATGTCGCGAAAGGCGTCCAACAGCGCCAGGCCGGCGCGCAGCACGGGAACCAGCGTCACCGGACGCCGCAGTTGGACCCCACTGGCCAGGGCGAGCGGGGTCTGGACCCGTACCTTGCGGACCTCCAGATCGCGGGTGGCCTCACAGGCGAGGAGACGGCCGCACTCCATCAGGTGATGCCGGAACGCCGGAACCGGCGTGGATTGATCGCGGAGCTGGGTCAGGGCCCGGGCGAGGAGCGGGTGCTCAAGGACGGTGAGATTCTTCATGGGCTTTCCGCCCGCAGGATTGCCGGAACTCCCGCAGACGTCACGCCCGACGCTGGGGCGGAGACGGGAATGAGGGTCGGCACGACCACGCTTGGGATCGCCGCGGAGAAACGGAGAAGCGGAGATCGGACCAACCAGGTCCCGGACCGGATCCCTGCGACCAGATCGACCGGGGGCGCGGAGCGTCATGGAGTGCGTGCAGCGTCAGCTGCCGCTTTTGCCCGCTTCACCGCACTGGGGAGTGACCCGCTCTCCCGGTGGGTGCGGTACGCCGCGAGGCTTGGACCCACGCGCCACAGCGGGCGGGGCAGGGAAGGGGTTGGACCGCGGATGACGCGGATGAACGCGGATGGGAGGGGACTCCGGCAAGGTATCAGACCGGGCGTATCCGGCGGCCGGCCGGTACTGGGGGGAGGAACGGTCGATGGATGTCGCGCGGAGGCGCGGAGCACGCGGAGAAGGGGAAGGCAGGCCGCTTCTGGATTCGCGTGCGGTGGTGGACCAACCGCGGACGCTGTGGACCGGTTCTTGCTCCCGTTCCGGTCCCTGATGCCCCGAATCCTGCCACTCCTGATTGGGCTGCTGCTGGTGCCGATCTGCGCGCTCGGCTTGCTTTGGCATCAGTCGTTCATCTGGATCCTTTGCCCGCAATCGCTGGTCGTCATGTTCCTCCGGCAGGCGGGTTCCCCTTACGATTCTCTCGGTGCAGCAGACTACCCGGACATCGCCGTTGGAGTGCTCTATTTTCCAGTGGTCGGAGTGCTCCTATCGCGGGCGCTCAAGAAGGGGAATTTCCGGAGCACAGGGTTGCGCATTGCGGGGTGGCATGTGGTTGCCCTGGTCCTCGCCGTGACGATCGCGATGATTCGAAATCATCTGTGGACGTTTGGAAGTTGAACCAAAGAGACGCGGCATGTGGTAATGAGCCACCGCGACTTCGTCCATGAGTGCTGCAAGAAGACCAGTTTGGAGCTTTGCGCTGCAGTTTGCCTTGAGCACTGCTGTAGTATCCACCGTCTACTTCATGTCATCACTCGTAGTGTTTGACTATAGGGATACCGCTTGGCCTCAAGGGGAAGAGGAGTTCAATGGAAGGCGTGTTGCCTTCGGGCCGAGGCCTTATTATCTGTTCTGCAGGCCGTACTACGGCAATGGATCCTATAGTGGAGATGAGTGGCCATTCTTTGCATTCAGGCCTGTGTGCTTTGTGTGGAGGTTGGTAAAGAATTATGAGGCTCCGGGTGAGGGAGATAGGTCAGGTAGTTCGAGTTGCGGTGTCGGGAGGGTGTGGCCCGCTTACGAAGGGGAAACGGTGTCCGACGGGCGCGGGGCAATGGGGTGGGGTTTGCGCAGATTCAGAGCGGCCGCAGCTGGATCCTTGGCTCCACTGCCCCATCTGCGGTAGGCCCGAATCCGTGGGAGCTTGCCGCGTAGGAGAGTCCCGCGGCCAAAGCGGTAGCTGACGCTACGCGCACTCCAGGACGCTTCGCGAAGTTCGTGGGTGAGGGGCCTTCTCCGCGCGCTCCGCGTCTCTGCGGGAGAATCTGGCTTGTCGTCTTCCTTCGCTTTCGGAGATCGAGCCTGCGGGTCTGTGTTTGGCCTGGCGCGACCCCGCCGGGGTCGATGGGCGGGGGATCGGCGAACCGGCGGTCGGGCGACCGCCGGCTACATTCCGTGACGCCTCCGGCGTCCAGACCGGCCGGCCAAAGCTGGGATTCCGAGTAGGGGTAGCGGCGGCCCGCCGGTACCGGGGACAATGGGGTCGCGTCTATATTGTTGACTATTCGATGGGCCGAGGGTCGGACGAAGCTCCCGCGAATCGCTCTAGGGGACTCGCAGAACTCGTTCCTCTGAAGCGGCATGGGACCGCCGCGCGCCCGGGGTTCTCCCGGGGTGACTTGGGGTCGGTGGCGCTGTTGGGTGAATCTTGAGTTGCCCATGGATGAAGGCCGCCTGCCCTCTGCCGGCGATGTGAACGCGCCCGCTGAGGGCAGTGGGCCTACATTCGTGACCACAATCCCAAGATGCACTGCATCCGTCCACGGCGGTGAAACTTGTTGCGTAGCAGTGGTCGAGCCATCTTGTATTGAGCGTTCGTTGGCCATGGTTGGACACCTGAGGGCGTATGAAGCCCGTCGTCCGTCTCCCCTCCCGAAATCGTCATGTGGATCGTCCGCCTTGCCCTCCGTCGCCCGTACACCTTCGTGGTGGCGGCGCTGGTGCTGCTGCTGATCACGCCGTTGATCCTGCTGCGGACGCCCACCGACATCTTCCCGGCGATCAACATCCCGGTGATCTCGGTGATCTGGCAGTATCAGGGGTTGAGCGCGCAGGAGATCGAACAGCGCATCCTGCTGATCCACGAGCGGTCGCTCTCGGCGACGGTCAACGACATCGAGCACGTCGAGTCGAACTCCTACAACGGCGTGGGCATCATCAAGGTCTACCTGCGGGAAGGCGCGTCGATCGATGCCGGCGTGGCCCAGATCACGGCGATCGCCCAGACCATCCTCCGACAGATGCCGCCGGGCCAGACGCCTCCCTTGGTGATCCGGTACAACGCCTCGACCGTTCCGATCCTGCAATACGGCCTGAGTTCGAAGTCCCTTTCCGAACAGGAACTCTACGACCTGGGCCAGAATCAGGTCCGGGTGGGACTTTCGACGGTGTTCGGCGCGCAGGTGCCGTGGCCGTACGGAGGGCGGACGCGACTGGTCTCGGTGGACCTGGATTTGCCGGCGTTGAAGGCGAAGAACCTGAAGGCCGAGGA
>CAMCFL010000026.1 GCA_945873715.1 Akkermansia muciniphila | reverse complement strand
GGCACGGTTGGGGTTCTGCACCTTGCGCAAGGCCGTGATCCAGACGGTGGGTGCGAGCTCTCGCATCCCGCGTTGGAAGGGTTCGAGCTTCATCACGGCGCTGAACTGCTTCAGCTCGGCTTCCTGCTCGGTGGTCGGGATCGGTCCATGCACCGCGTCGCGATGGGCCGGCGTCATCAGCGGGAGGTAGGGCTTGATGTTCAGGCCCAGCTGCTTTCTCAACGCCTCCGCATGGCGGTAGGTGGCCGGCTGGTTGTATCCGTGGTCCACCCAGAGCACCGGGATGCCCGGTTGCACCTGGCTCACCCCATGCAGGATGGCGGCCTCGTACGGTCGGAAGTTCGTCGAGACGATCGCACGTCCGCTGGACTGTGCGATCGCCCAGCGGACGATCTCGGCGGGGGTCTTGTCGCGAAGCAGGACGTTTGCCTCGCGGATCTGGTCAGCGTTCAACATGGCTGCAAAATCGGGAATGACTGCCGGGCCGCTTCAGGCCGCGACCGGTGCGGTCTCGGTCCAGAGGGTGCGCGCCGCCCAATCACCGAAGCGTTCGCCGGAGAGGCGTTCCCCCGCGAAGCGGGTAAACAGGCCCTTCAACTCCGGCAGGATCTCGGCTTCCTTCACCACTTCCTTGTACACGCGGTTGACCCGGGTCGAAGTCACGTTGCCGCCCAGCCAGAGCTGGTAGCGGCCGGGACCTTTTCCAACAAATCCGATCTCCGCCATGTACGGCCGTGCGCATCCGTTCGGGCAACCCGTCATCCGGATGAAGATCTCCTCGCCCGGAAGGCCGACTTCGGTCAGCACCTCGTCGATCCGGTCGATCAGGGAAGGCAGATAGCGCTCGGACTCCGCCAGCGACAAGCCGCAGGTCGGCAACGCCGGACAGGCCATGGATCCGAGATGCAATGCCGAGGCCTGCTGGGCCACCCGGACCCCGTGCGCCACCAGGAGGTCGGTGATCGCCTGCTTCGAGGCGTCGTCGACGTTCGCGATGACGATGTTCTGGTTGGCCGTCAGGCGGAACTCAACCCCGGCGAAACGATCCGCGACCGCACGCAGACCCGACTTCATCCGCAGGGTGCCCTCGTCCTTGACCCGGCCCATGTCCACCCAGAGCCCCAGGAACCAACGTCCATCCAAGCCCTTTTGCCACCCGATCAGATCGGTCTGGGAGGTGAACTGAACGGTGCGGGCGGGCCCGAACTTGAACCCGGTCCGCGCTTCGACTTCCGCCCGGAACCAGTCGGCTCCCTTCTCTTCGAGCACGTACTTCAGCCGCGCGTGCTTGCGGTCGGTCCGGTCACCGAAATCGCGATGGACGGTCAACACTGCCTTGGCCGCCGGGATCAGCTGATCCGGCGTGATGAAGCCGATGACGTCCGCCATGCGCGGATAGGTGGCCTCGTTGCCGTGGCTGCGGCCCATGCCGCCGCCGGCCAGGAGGTTGTAACCCAGAAGCCGGTCGCCCTCGACGATCGCGACAAACCCGAGGCAATTCGTGAAGACATCCATGTCGTTCACCGGCGGGATGACAAACGCGATCTTGAATTTTCGCGGCAGGTATTGCTTGCCGTAGAGGGGATCAACGAAATCCCGGTTCTCAGGATCCTCGATGTTGAGCTGTACGCCCTCGACCCAGATCGAATGATAGGCCTTGGTCACGGGCAGGAGGGCCTCGGAGACGCGGCGCGCATCCTCGTAAACCTGTTGCCGCGCCTGCGTGGTCGCCGGGGCGACCGGAGCCATCACATTGCGGTTCACATCACCGCAGGCCGCCAGCGTATCCACCAGTGCCGCATTGATCTGCTTCATCAGCGGGCCAAGACCCGTCTTGACCACACCATGGAACTGGAAGCTCTGCCGGGTCGTGATCCGTAACGTCTGGTTGCCGTGGGTCGTCGCCAGATCGTCGAACACCTGGTACTGCGCCGCCGAAAGCACCCCACCGGGGATCCGTCCCCGGATCATGAACATGTAGTGCTTGCCGATCTTCCGCTTGTCCCGATCGTCCTGCTGGTAGATCCCATGGAACTTGAGGAACTGCTCGTCGTCGGACGAAAAGCAGGCCACCTCCGGGTTCGACAGGGTGGCTGCGATATTGCCCGCGAGGGTCGGGATGTTGGTCTTCAACACCTCGTTCCGCGTCACCGTTTTCGTCTTCTCTGCCGCTTCAGACATAAATCCTTTGTGATCTACTAAGGATACTCATCATACCGTTTTGGAGCGATCCAGTCAATCGCCCAGCCGCCATGAGATGCACCCGCGAATCGTGCCTCGTAGATGAATCGGGGGAGGCGATGTTGAAACAGCGCGGAGGGAAGATTTCACTTTCAAGATTCACGCCGTCCAAGGCTTCAAGGCAGCTTTTGGGGCAGCCGTCCGCACGGAACGGGCGAGCCGTCCATTCCCCCGGTTCCAATGCATCGCTACAGCGACGCTTGTCGGGTGCTCCGCTCTCCCTCCGTTCCCCCGGAGCGGGCCAGGCGTGCCTACTTCGCGGCTGGGTCCGCTGGCGGGCGGTTGGCATCCGCGGCAGGGATGAACCCCCGTTCTGCGAGCCACGCCAGCGAACCGGTCTGCCAGGCGTCCCACATTGGCCCCTGATACCCGTTGAGGCCGTGATCGCCCGAGGGAAGCTCGAGCAAGTGCGCTGGGACCTGATGCGCCTTGAGCGCGGCGACGTAGAGACGGGCGTTCTGGATCGGGACGGCCCGATCGTCGATGGCGTGGGCCACGTAGGCTGGGGGCGTGAGTTTGCTCACCTGCTTCTCGGCGGAGAATCTTTCGATCAGCGCGGAAGCCGGGTTGGCCCCGAGCAGATTGGCGCGGGACCCACCATGGCCTACGGGACCCATGCTGATCACCGGATAGACCAGCAGGGTGAAGTCGGGCCGACTCGATTCCCGGGCCACCGGATCCGCAGCCTTGGAATCGCCGGAGTCGAACAGGGTCGAGGCGGAAGCGGCGAGATGTCCTCCGGCGGAGAAGCCGAGGATGCCGATGCGATCCTTCCGAAGGCCCCACTCAGCGGCATGGGCGCGGGCGGTGCGGAGGGCCCGCTGGGCGTCGAGGAGCGGGACCTGGGATCGGCCCGCAGGCAGCCGATACTCCAGCGTGATCCCGGTGATCCCGTGCTTTCCGAGCCAGCGAGCGATGCCGTGGCCCTCGGCCCCTGTGACGAGACCGCCATAGCCGCCTCCCGGACAGAGGACGATCGCCGTGCCGTTCGGCTTGGCCGGTTTGTGGACCGTGAAGAAGGCGTTTTTGGAATCGGTGGTGCCATCGCCTACCGGCGCCGCTCCCTGCCACAGGGCCAAACGGGGCGGAAGAGGCGGATCGTCGGCGCGCAGGAGTCCCGACGACGTCACCAGCAGAAGCAAAAGCAGGAGCGAGGAAAACGACGCGTAACGAGGCGGGCGTGGGGCGGCAAACCAAAGCGACCGGGGCATGGGTTCGGACGGTTTCTCCGTCGGGGTTGGGTGTCAACGTCGAGCGCTGGGCCCGCCCGTTCCCCCGTTCCCTGAGTGCATCCCTACGCCGTATCCATGCGGTTGAAACTGGGGACAGGTTCACGCGGAGGCGCGGAGCTCGCGGAGAATGGACATTGGAATGAAAAGCCGGCCCCTCACCTGATGGTGAACCGTTGCCGGCGTCGACACGTTCGCGGCCGGCCCTTCTCTCCGCGCTCTCCGCGGCTCCGCGTGAATTGATTACTGCATGGATACGGCTACGCCCCGGTTTTACGGGCCTTCTTCGCAACCTTCGGCTTTTTCGCGAGCGCCGCCGGAGCTCGCTTCTTCCGGATTGGCTTGGGCTTGGCTCGGGTGGCGGCCGCAGCGGGAGCGGGCGGCGGTGCCGTTCCTGGGTCGAGATCGACTCCGAACAGGGCGCTGAGATCTTCCCCGGCCAAGGTGTCAGAGCCTGAGGTACCCCCAGGAGCTGCCCCAACGCAAGCGACCTCGGCCGTCACCTTGGCGATCAGTTCGCCCACGTCGACACCGCGCAGGGTGAAGAAGAGCTCGGGCTTGTGGTCGAGCCGTGCGCCGACGCCATACAGGACCGCGGCGAGGTGCTTGCACAGGCTGGCTGAGTCGGGACACGAACAGCGCATCCGGATCTCGGACGGCGAGGGGAAGAGTCCGACGTCGCGCTCGGTCAGGTCGGAAAGGATCTCCTTGGAGAGGCGACCTTGAAGCAGATCGAGAAGGTTGGTGACGCGACCGGCGCTGCGTTGCTTGAAGGTGTTCCAGCGGGGGGCGGGCAGCGTTCCAAAAGTGATCTGGATCTTGTAGAGCGAACTGCCCTGGACCAGGGCCTCGACCCTCCCGGTGGTGATCTCCAGATCGACCACGGAACCGTTGCGCGCGTAGGTTCGCCCGCGCGGGAGACGATTCGCGTAATCGCTGTAGGCCTCCAGGTTCTTGCACCAGGCCGAACCCCAGAAGGTGGTGGCGATGGCTCGACCCTGGATGACGATGGGGGCGGGCGGACGGCCGGAACGCTTGGCGAGCTTCGCAGCAGCGGCGGCTCCACGGCGGCGACGCTCGGCCGCGGAAATGTACGGAGGAAACTCGAAGGACATGTCGGGAGGGAAGTGTGGGCTCAATCAACCCCGGCGGAGTGCACGTCCAAGCGGACGAAATGGAGGATCTCCGCGTTGGACATCTCGATCAGCAGCTTCTCCGGACCGCCATCGGAGCCAAGCACGGAATCGGCGAGTTCGCGTTTCGAGGTGAGCATCAGATCGATCTTCTCCTCGACCGTTCCCCGGCAGGCGAACTTGTGCACCAGGACATTCCGCTTCTGTCCAAGTCGAAAGGCGCGATCCGTAGCCTGGTTTTCCACCGCCGGATTCCACCACCGATCAAAATGAATGACGTGGCTGGCAGCGGTTAGATTGAGCCCGGTGCCTCCCGCCTTGAGCGATAGCACGAAGAACGGCGGGCCGTCGTCCTGTTGGAATCGGGCGACCAACCGCTGTCGCTGGGCGACCGGAGTGGATCCGTCGAGGATCAGGCCTGGCCGACCGAAAACCCCGCGCAGGTGGGCGGCCAGCGGCGCTGTCATCTCGCGGAACTGGGTGAAGACCAGCACGCGCTCCTGCCGCGAGCCAATCTCCTCGGCGAGCTCGGTCAGACGCAGGAACTTGCCGCTTTCCTCCGGTGGAAAGGAACCGTCGCCCAGCCAGTGTCCGGGATGATTGCAGATCTGCTTCAGTCGCATCAGGAAGGCGAGCACCAGCCCCCGGCGTTGGATGCCGTCGGACGCGAGCTCGTCCAAACGCTCACCCAGTTCATCCACACTGCGCTGGTAAAGCGCGGCCTGTCGTTTGGCGAGGGAACACCAAGCCGTGATCTCGGTCTTCTCGGGCAGGTCCGGAATGATCCGACGGTCGGTCTTGAGACGGCGCAAGAGGTACGGCCGGACAAGTTGGCGAAGCGGTCCGAAGTCCGGTTGGTCCGCTTCCTGCAAACGCTTGATGTAGCGTCCGAACTCGGCAGCCTTGCCCAGTAACCCTGGATTGAGGAAGTCGAACAACGACCAGAGGTCTCCCAGCCGGTTCTCGACCGGCGTCCCGGTGAGAGCAATGCGGGCATGGGCCTTGAGGTTCTTGATGGCGCGGGTCTGGCGTGAAGCGGGATTCTTGATCGCCTGAGCTTCATCCAGCACGACCAGCTTCCACGTCCGCTTCGCCATCCAGTCCAATCGGCCGGCCTGGCCATAGGTCGTCACGACCAGATCCTTGCCTGCGAGAAATGCATCCGCTGACTCCGCCGATCGCCAGGCGTCATTCGCCGATTCCGACGGATGCGCAAAGGCAATCTGCAGGGTTGGAGCAAAGCGCTGGATCTCACCCTTCCAGTTCGCCAGCAACGAGGCCGGAGCCACCAGCAGGGCCGGCGCATCCGAAACCGGATTCCCACCCCGACTCCGCGCCTTCGGCATCTTCTGCTCCTTCATCCGAAGCAGGACCGCGATCACCTGGATGGTTTTCCCAAGTCCCATGTCATCGGCAAGACATGCACCCAGACCCAGGCTCTGGAGGAGCCAAAGCCATTCTGCCCCCACCTCCTGGTACGGCCGGAGTCGGGCTTCGAGGTGCGGATGAATGCCGGCCTCCCCCGTCGCTTCGGGTGAACGCAGCTTCTCCAGCGTCTCCGCCAACCACCCTCCCGCGGTCACCTCGCTCCAGTCGGCTGCGGATTCGGCCGGGGCATCCGATCCCGTCACTTCCAGCCTCACGCCGGAGAGCAGCCGCATGGCCTCCAGAAACGACACGCCCTCCTTCGACGCCTCAGCCTGCGCCTTGCGCCAGTGCTCGAGGACTCCCTTCAGCTTCGCCGGATCCACTTCCACCCAACGTCCGCGCAGGGGCACCAAACCTGCCTGACCACGGATCAATGCGTCCCATTCCGCGGAAGTCAGGGACTCCCCGTCGAGGGTGGGCTCAACCGAGAAATCCATCAGGGCGCCGAGACCGAGCCCCGCCCCAGCTTGTTCCCCGACGCGTACCGTGATGCGCGGACGGCTCGCGCGTCGGCTCTTCCACCAGTCCGGAATCCGAGTCAGCACGCCGGATTCTTCCAGCACCGGAATCCCGCGGAGAAAGGCGTGAGCCTGAACCGGCGTCCAGGCCTGGGGCTGGAACAGCCGTCGGCTCTCCAGTTGATCGCGCACCCAGTCGGACCGCTCGGCGGCCTTCTGAACCGGCTCGAGCAGCGACTGGAGCGCGGGCAGGCTCCCGGCACCGACGAACTCCTGCAGGGCACGACCTAGGGGGAGATGCACGGGTTGGTCTGACGCCGACAGTCGGTGAGTGAAGGTCGCCATGAAGGCGAAGGGCGTCGCGGGGGTGCGCTTGTTCTCCGCCAGATGAAAGGTGACCCGACCCAGCAGGTGGAGCCCTGGGTTGATTCGTCCCAACCACACTTTCAACCCACCCGCTGCGACGGCTTCCTTCCGCGCCAACGCATCCACTTCCCTCCAGATTGCAGCCATCAATTCGGGCGAGGCGTACTCCGCCCCAGGCATCGCCGGCATCCGCAGCGTGTACTCCGCCATCAGTCCAGCAGGCGGCTCCGCCGGGGCGATCACCGAGGGATCGGAGCCGATGGGCGAATGGGCGAGGGCGGTCAGACACGCCTCGACGAACCCGCGCCAGAACGAGAGCTCCACCGGCCAGGTGGCGGTGTCGCGTCGCGCAGCCACGGCCAACAATCCGGGTGCCGTCCCCTCCGCGAACGCATCCGTCAACCCGGCGTCCGCGTCGTCTCCCGGGAGTGCCAGCAGGCGTCCCTGCGGCGAAAGAGCGAGTTGCACGGCGTTCATGCCGTGAACGGAGGAGCCGGCTTCTGCTTCTGGATCTTCAATGGCATCCAGGCAAGGATGGATCCTACTTCCTCAAGTCCGCCACCCCGTCCTTCAACGAGTGGAGGGTCACGACCTCAGCGGGACTCAGGCTGCGATCGAACACTGCGAGGTCATCCATCCATCCGGTATAGGCGAGACCCAGCATCATCACGGACTGCGACAGATCCCAATGGAACGTCTGTTCCCGGGCTGGGATGCCACCCGAAGGAATGCCATCCAGGTAGAGCTTGCAGATGCCGTCGGGACGTCCGGTGTTGAAGTGCTCCCAGGTGAAGACCACCTGCGTCCAGCGGTCCCGTCGGAAGGGCGGTCGAAGGACCCGTGCGAGCGGCTTCTCTTCCATGGGCATCTTTCCCCAGTCGCGCTGGGTCGGGTTCCATACGTTCTTGTCGGCGTACACGCCCAGGCGCATCTCGCGAGGGATCTCGTCCTTCGTGAACTCGACGAAGAAGGACGCATCGTCCCAGGCCTTCGACGTCACCTGGATGACATCACAGTATTCAGGTTCGAGATCCTCATCCGGTGTGACCCGCAGCCAGAAGCTCACCGTCCCCGACCAATCATTGGTCCGGTAGGGGAAGTTGCCTGGAACGCGGTAGCCCACCCATTGGGAAATCTTCTTCTCGAACCGGAGGGCATCCCCGAAACGCCCGGCACCGGGCGCAAGCATTACCGTCTTCTCCGGTGGTAGGCCCGGCGTCGAATGGCGCGGTGCGGCCCAACCCGGACCGGTCTGGATCTGACGTTCTCCACCGGCGATCGCAGCATCGGTCGACCCATCGAAGGGCGCATGGAAGACGAGGGCGGAGGCAAGCCGGGCCGATGGCCGGTAGGAAGTGCACCCGGCGAGCAACGCCACGGCAACGAGGAGAACGAAGATGCGCATCTCGGGAATTTGCCTTCTGTCTTCAAAACTTGGAAGTCTGGAGCCCGCCCTTGCTCACGCAACCCCGCAATGGTCCAGTCCCTGGTGCTGCTGCTGTGCTCCCAGATCCTGGGACAGCAACTGATCTTCGATACCCCCCGAGTCCGGCCGCGCACTCCTGACCGCCCGCGACGCATACGTCGAGCGCCTCAGCCCCTTTGATCGGGCTGCGCGGGCTAGATCATCCACCCGGAAGAAGTGCTGGCTGACAATTTCATCCTGCTGGTCAATGGCTCAACCACTGCAAGATCCGCTGAAATCCTCGACCGATTGAGGCGCGTGTTCGAGGCAGCAGGAACGGATCCCTGGCCCGGATCGGGCCTTTGGGTACGAGTGCTTCCTGACGCTGCGCGTCGGGTTTAGGCTCCGCAGCCTTCGGCGTGTACCCCTCACGGCGGCGGCGTGGAACCGGAAGGGTTTCCGTCAACCATACCTGAAATCTGCTGCCGGTAACCTTCTGCCCGTTTTGGCGTTGGAGAGGGTACCATGAAGAACAAAACGAAGCAGATTCTAGTCCTCGGCACGGTCACTCTCCTTGCGGGCTCGGTGCCAGCCCGAGCTCAGCTTGTGGAGACCGCAGTCAAGGGGATCATCGTCTCCGAAGTCATCAAGGCCACGGTGAAGCTTGGATTCGATGGCCTCCAATCGGCTCTGCCGAAGGTCCGGGGATGGTTGACCCCACCACCCAAGCCCACCGTCAACGCCGTCATCGAGCAGACCTATTACCGGAAGGACCGCACGGTCCGCTATCCGCACCAACCCCGGGTTCGCGAGCTGTTCACGATGCGCGCCATCCGTAACGGCACCGTTCTCAACCTGCGTGTCTGGACCAACGGCGTGCTTGGTCTTGACCTTAACAACGTCGTTCCCTACACGGCGAACTCCACCAAGCCGGACTGGGCCCGTCCCATCGAGATGAACCACCTTGCCAAGGCCTGTGGTACCGTGCTCAACGGCGAACATTTCCCGGATGACACGGACGAAACCTACGAACTCGTCGTCCGCTGCCAGGGGGTCAATTGGCCGCGGACCGGCCTGGCTACCCGGGCCTTCGCAACCGTCGTGGTCCCCCACGAACGACTGTCGGATCGTTGTCTCGATCCCGACTATTTTCTGGAAGTCGGGACCGTCGGCCGTCCGAACCAGAAACGGAATGGGACGCCGGTGGACTTGGTCTTCAACCCCGTTCCCATCCTGCTCGATGTTTACGGCAACGGCAGCAGCATCACCCTCCGACCCTCGGGTACTCCCGATCTGGTGGAACCGAATGGTCGGCCGCCCGCGATCACCCGCCTGGCGGCCACCCCCCCGCCCTCCAACCTCAACGCCAAGTACTGATGAACGCCCCGACGCCCGTTCCGGCATCAGGAGGTTGTCTCCGCCGGGTCCTGCTCCCGCTCCTTCTATCGGTTGGCACCCTCGGCGGCATTGAGTGGTACTGGCTGCGACAGGATGACCTCGAGGAGTTGGTGGCCACCGTCGTCGAGCCAGCTCCGGAACGGGCGCCGGCACCGTGGATGGGAGATAGCCCCCGTCCTCCTGCGCCCCGGATCCTCCGGCGAACCCAGAGGACGCCGAGTGACATGACCTCCCCTCTCTCGCCCATCGAGTATGAGTCTTCGGTCTTTGGCGCCGAACTGGAGCGACTGGAGGCCCTGATGGTCGGCGGGGATCCGGTGGCCCGGGCAGCGGCATCCCGGGTTGCCGAAGTTCTGCGACTCCGCCTGACGGCCCGGCAGGGCATCCTGACGCCTGAGACGTCGGAGGGAACAACACTCCCAGCCATCGCTGGCGGGACGGAGGTTCAGCCGGTCGCGTCAGGATCGGTTCCTGACGCGACCGTCCTGCATCCCGGTTGGGAAAAGATGGTGGAGGTGGAGGCCGATCGACATGCGACCTTCCTGCACGACGCCCGGGTGGAGTTTCGCCGCCTCGGTCTGCCGGAGTCGTGGGATCACTACCTGATCTCGTTCCTGCTCGAGTCCGTCGAGACCATCGACATGTATGCAGCCCTGGCCAGCGACCGAGGTCCGCGCATGGAGGATTTTCCCGGGACCGTGGTCTCGGAGAATCCTCCAACGACCCAGGATCCGACCCTCTACGCGGCGTGGTTGATCCGGCAATCCACGCTCCGTCAACTGCGCCACATGGGGGTCCCGGTGGACGCATCGTTCGAACATGTCCTCCTCAATGCCGGCCTTGGGGAGAACCTCACACCGACGAGGGTGCCCTTCCCGAAGTAGCGAGCTCGATTCCCACCGGGCAGTGGTCGGACCCGACCACGCCCGGGAGGATGAAGGCCCGATTCAGACGGGGGCGAAGGGCGGAGGACATCAGGAAGTAGTCGATGCGCCAGCCCACGTTCCTCTCGCGGGCCCGGTTCATCGGGCTCCACCAGGTGTAATGTCCGCCGCCCTTCTCGATTTCCCGGAAGGTATCAAGGAATCCGGCACCCACGAAGGCGTCAAAGCCAGCCCGTTCCTCGGCGGTGAACCCATGATTCCGGACATTGGCCTTGGGGTGGGTGAGGTCGATCTCGGTGTGGGCGACGTTCAGGTCGCCGCAGAAGATCACCGGCTTGCTCCGTTCCAGACCGCGGAGGTACTCCAGAAAATCGCGGTCCCATTGCTGCCGATAAGGGAGACGGGTCAGCTCCCGCTGGGAATTGGGGACGTAGACGTTGACCAGATGGAAGTCCACGAACTCGGCGGTGACCACCCGGCCCTCGGTGTCGTGCTCGGGCTTCCCAATGCCCGTCGTCACCTGAAGAGGACGCCGCCGGGTGAAGATGCAGGTGCCGGAGTAACCCTTGCGCTCGGCGCTGCTCCAGAAGGTGGAGTACGCCGAAGGCCAGAGCTGCTCGACATCCTCAGGCCGGGCCTTGGTCTCCTGAAGGCAGAGGATGTCCGGCGCCTCTGTCCCGAGAAACTCCAGGAAGTTCTTCCGCAGCACTGCCCGAAGCCCGTTCACGTTCCAGGAAATCAGCTTCACGGGCCAAGGCTACCAGCGGGACCGCCCGGTTCCAGCCGCAGATGCCCAGCCGGACGTTGCCAACCTTCGCAAGGCTCCCGTAGGTTGACCCGACAGCACCCGCATCCGCGGCGTGCACCGGAAATGTCCGAATATCGCGTCCAGTTCGAGGTCTTCGAAGGCCCGCTCGACCTGCTTCTCCACTTGGTGAAGAAGCAGGAGGTCGACATCTACCAGGTCAACCTCACGCGGATTGCCACCGAGTTCGTCACGTACATCGAACAGATGCGCGAGCTCGACCTGGAGATTGCGGGCGAATTCGTCGTCATGGCCGCGACCCTTCTGTACATCAAGAGCCGCGAGCTGCTCCCCGTCGACAAGCAGGTCGTCGTCGCGGCCGAGGAAGATGACGAGGAGGATCCGCGATGGGAGCTCATCCGCCGATTGGTCGAGTACAAAAAGTTCAAGGATGCCGCCGCACGCCTTCAGGAACGGGAGGTGTTGATGGATTCGATCTACGAACACCGCCCAGGCCGCCCTGAATTGGTCGTGCAGGATCCGGTCCGCAAGGAGGCTGCATCGGTCTTCGATCTGGTCAATGCCGTCGCCGGCATCCTCAAGCGCTACAACGAGCGCACCGATGTCCGCGAGATCCAGGCCGACCCTTACACCGTCAGCGAGAAGATCGACTACCTCCGACAGCTCTCGGTATCCCAGCCCCGCATCCGGTTCAGTGATCTCTTCGCGGCTGCCCGTTCCCGGGCCGAGGTGGTGGTCACCTTCCTGGCCCTGCTCGAGCTGATCCGGATGAAGCACCTGATCGCGATCCAATCCGAGCAGTTCGGCGAGATCGACATCGAGATCGCCCCCGCTCCTCCGCACGCCGCCAACCCTCAGGGAGATCCGGCAGTGGAAGCCTTGGGGGGCGATGAACCCACTTTCTCCCCGCCTGCGGACCTCGTTGAACCCATCCGGCCGCCGGAGCCCGGCACCCTACCGCAATCCAACCCGCTCGGGTCGGATCCCGATCATCCCCAGACCGCCTGAATCATGGAGCTGAAGTCCATCCTCGAAGTCCTGCTGTTCACCTCGCAGAAGCCTCTTTCGCCCCATGAATTGCGGGAGGTCCTTTCCCGGGCTGCGGACGAGGAAGGGGCGGAGGAATCGGTCAAGGCGCTGAAGAAGACGCCGATCGAAGCGATCACCGCCGCCCTGGAACAGTTGGCGCTCGAGCACGAGGCAGCCGCGCGCTCCTATCGGCTGGTCTGCGTGGCGGGCTCCTGGCAATTCGTTACCCAGCCGGAGTTCGCCCCTTGGTTGCGCAGCTTTCTCGGGGTGAAGGCCCGGCCTTCGCGTCTCTCCCAACCCGCCCTCGAAACCCTCGCCATCATCGCCTACCGCCAGCCCATCACGCGGGCCGAGATCGAACAGATCCGCGGCGTGGCCGTGGACGGCGTCATGGGAACCCTCAAGGAGCGCCATCTGGTGGTCGAGGCCGGCCGCGCCGAAGTCCTCGGCCGACCGATGCAGTTCGCCACGGGTCCCGCCTTTCTGGAGTACTTCGGTCTCGCCGGCCTCGCCGGGCTTCCCGCCGCCGATGAACTCCGACGCATTCCGGTCCAGCGTCCGGAGTCCCTGTTGACCGTCGACAACCACCTGACGACGGCCCCGCCGGAACCTGCCCAGCAGGAATTGCCAGTCGAGACGGTGGATCCCTCGGTGATGGGGGAAGCCAGCCCGGTTCCCGAGATCGTTCCCGGAACCGAAGCACCGACGAAACCGAGCGTGTAGCCGCTCTATCCCTCCACGAGCGCGATCTGTACCTCGACCTCGATCGACCTTTGCTGGGTGCCTTTGTAGTGCCCACGGGTCGGGGTGACATCGGCATAGTCCCGACCCACCGCGATCTTCACGTAGTTCTCGTCGGGTTGCAGGTCGTGTGTGGGATCCAATGCCCTCCAACCCACCTCGG